>NZ_QJSX01000013.1 GCF_003217515.1 Deinococcus yavapaiensis KR-236
CTGCTCGCTTTTCGCCCAGCGCAAGAAGTTCCCCGTGTACCCCTGGTCCGCCCAGACGTGTCGCAGGTTCGGGTACTCGTCGTGCAAGCCTTCCAACACCAGCTTGCCGCCGTCTCGGTCCTGCACGTCGGCCGGATGCACCGCGACACGAAGGATCAGGCCGAGCGTGTCGACGAGGATGTGCCGCTTGCGGCCGTTGCGGCCGTTGACCTTCTTGGCACCGTCGAAACCTCGCGCACCGCCCGCTTCGGTGGTCTTGGCGCTTTGCGAGTCGATGATGCCCGCGGTGGGTTGAGCGTTGCGGCCGAGTCGCACGTGGAGCAACTCGCGGAAGTGCGTGTGCAAGGTCTCCCACGTGCCGTTCAGCTGCCAACGACGGTACAGGGCGTATGCGGTGGTCCACTTAGGAAAGTCAGCGGGCAGGAAGCGCCACGCGCAGCCGGTCTTGAGGACGTAGAGCATGGCGCCCTCGAGGTTGCGGCGATTGAGGACACGTGGTCGGCCTGTGTCAAAGGGACCGGGGAGTTGCGGTTCGAGCAAAGCCCATTCAGCGTCGGTGAGGTCGCTTGGATAGGAGGTCGACATGCTTCACGGTACGGTGAATAAGTGCGTACAGGACGACTCGGAGTCGTTCATATACGCACTTTAGGTCGTGTCGGCCAAGGGTCGGTGCTACGCCAGCGTCCGCTGCATCACCCACGTGCCCGGCTGCGCCTCGAACCCCAAACGGCGATTCACCGCCAGCATCGGCGCGTTGATGCTCAGGTTATTCGTGATCATCCTCGAAAACCCCGCCGCACGCACCCGACGAATCACGTCCACCTTCAACGCCCGCGCCAAGCCCATCGCCCGATCTTCGGGTGCCACCCCCGCCATGGCGTTGTACGCCCCGTGCGGAAGCGACGCCATCACGCTGAATCCCAACCATTCCTCGCCGCGCGTCGCCAGCACGATCCACTCGGGTCGAACCTCCGGTGCTTCGCGCAGCATGCCCCGTGACTGCTCCACCGGCAGGCGCAGCATCCCTCGATAGTCCGGCGTCTCCTGGGTGCGGTCGGCGTTGAAGTCGTACAACCGCGACCAATTCGCCTCGTCGCTCCCCAGCGTCCGCATGTCCTCGAAAGTAATTCCGGCGTCGGCGACGCGCTGTGTCACATCGGCGTGTGCGGCTTCATCGAAGGTGGTGAGGTCGAGGGTGGACTCGAAGCGGTGGAAGTGCAGCGTGAAGCCTCGCCGCTGCGCCCAGGCCCGTCCTTCAGGGTTGACGTCGCGCACGCTGACTTCCAATGTGCGCCCACTTTGCGCGAGCGCCGTCTCATACGCGTGCTTGAACAACGCCTCGCCGTACCCGCGTCGTCGCGCGTCAGGCGCGACGACCGGGCGCATCATGAACACGCCCGGCCGCATGGCGTTGGTGAAGAGCACGGCGGTGCCTTGCACGCGTCCCTCGGCGTCTTCGAGGACGAGGCGCTGAAAGGAGCTGGCGATCTGCCGAGGAAAGCGTTCAGCCTCGACGAACGCTTGCGGCGTGTACAGGTAGGTCTCGTCGGTGTTGAGGATGGTGACGTACGCGGCGAGATCGCCGGGGTGCGCGTCACGAATGGTGTACGACGTGGGCTGCGTCGTCATGCCTCAGCATGCGCTCTTAAACGCACCTCGTTCTCCCCGTGCCCTCCACAGCTTCGGTTCAAAGGGACCTTCCTTTAAAAACACTTCAACATGTGCGTCAAGTCGCGAGGGTCCATGTTGAAGGTCACCCAAAACGACCAGTCATCCTTCGACACCGCGATGTACACGTCGCTCGGCGAAAAGAGGCCCTTGATTTGCCCCATGCACACCGCGTTTCGAGGCACGGGATCTCCAGCGACTTGAGCATTGTAGAGACTTCCGTGCCGAATCAGCGACCGCATGGCCGCCGGGTAATACACGTACACGTTCGTGAGTGGCACGGTGGATGTGGAATTCGAGCTGCGGCTGACTTCCAACGTCAAGCACAGCGGTCGCACCGGCGCGTTCCAGTACTTCTCGCATATCAAACGAACGCCGAGGAGGCGATCATCACCGGCTGGCAGCGAGCGGTACGCACGCGAAACCGCGGCAGTGAAGCCGTCGAACGTCGCTTGATCCTCGATTTTCCATTGCCGCTGCCGCTTGAGTGCCGCAACTTGATCGCGTGAAAGACGCGAAGTATGCAACGTGTAATGCGTCTGGCCGTCGCCACCGGCATCGTACTTGTCACACTCGCCGACCAAAGCGCCTTGCGGCGTCTCCTTGAGCACGATGGGCAATCCATTCTCGTCGCAGTCGAGGTCAGTGTACGCGACGTGCTGCCCAGAAAATTGCCAGAAGAACGCGCTCATCAGCTGATCGCGCAATTTCAATGGCGATCCCTTGTACCGAAGGCGTAACTCTGCACTGCCTTCGCGTTCGAGCGGTTTGTACACGAACAACGATCCCTCGAGTAACGCTGGCGTTCGAAGAGCAGCGAAGTCATGCTCCGCATTCATCGTGACGAGGGAGCAGTCGAATTGCTGACACCACGTGTCACGTAACGCCGATGAAGCTGGCCGCGTCAAGGTCCGCAAAGGTGTGGTGGACGTGGCTCCTGGGAGATACGTGATGGTGTACGCAATGTACTCCGTCTCCGCCGTAAGTTTTGCGTCCGTGATCAGGTTCGCTTCGCCTTTGTTCACCCAATACACGCTGCATTCAAGTGTGATGTCTGCCCGCCGCGTCGCGTCACGCTGCTCGATGACGGAAGGACACGAGCTGAATGACGAGCGCGTTCCCAGCATGGCCTGCGTATACTGCGCGAGGATGCTCTTTCCTTGGAGCGTGCTCGCAAACGCTCGCTCCATCATCAATTGACTTATGTAGAATTGAAAGGAAAGCTTGCCGGACATCAGGATGTCATCGCCGACCAAACCGAACGTGACCGGATGGTCCTTTAAGCGGTACATCACCGATGAGCTGCCGTCCTCATTTCCGCCGGTCGTTTTGAATTGACAAGCGAACGTCTTGCAAAACGCGTTGCGAAGGGCGGCGGTCGTGAATTCGTCGTCGGTTAACGTGGCGAATTGATGAGGTAGGAAGGGCGGGGCGGCCGCGCCGACGGGCGAACTTGGCTTACCTGGGGTGTAGAACCGTGCGGAGGCGTACTGCGTCGAGACGATTGGGAAGATGTCCGATCCGAGGACGATGGCGAACGTGGCGCTGGCCGCCGCGGGATACTGCGCTTTGGAGGAAATCACGAGGTTCGTGCCGAGCAAAGCGATTCGCGTGAGCTTGGCCGCCGCTGGATCTTCCGCCGTGACGATCCATAAGCCTTTCCCGGTGACGGCGCTGACGTACGCGGTGACGCTGGTGTTCGGCTCGGGTTTCATTTCGCCGCGCCACTCGTACTTGTACGCTGGGCGCTGCAACGACTCGACGAGGCGACGCACCGCGGCGTTCTTCTCTGCGGCGGGAACCGTGTACACCTCGAGCCAGCGGTACGTTAACGAGCGATCGGTGTACCGCGGGTTGTCGAGCCTGCCTTCTTTGATGGATCGGTACACGCTGCCGCACACGGGCGTGAAGCCTTGCAGGATGGACGGAACGGCCTTGTTCGCCATGGTGCCTGGCACGGCTGGGCAAGCGCCCGCGGTGACGCACAAAGTAAAGACAAGGCAGAAGAAGAGCGTGGTGCGAAGGGAAACGAGCATGTGGAGGTCCTTTCGGCGGTGAACACTTACGCTGGATTGACGTCCCCTCAAAATACTTCTCATCGACTAATGGGAAGGCGCAACTGCCTCACCGAGGCGCTCGTGCAGTGCCGCACCTGCTTGCCATGCTTTCCGGATATGCTGCCATCGTGACGTCCGCGTACCCCATCGAGTTGGACGGCACCGATGAAGTCGGCGCGTCCGCCTACCTGTACCTGCTGCCGGAAGGCAACCTCCTTGTCGACGCGGGCCTACGGCCGGGCGTGGTGGGGGATATGGTCTTGTCGAAGCTTGAGGTGCTCGAGGGGCACCTACCAACGGCCATGGTGCTGACGCACGCGCACCCTGATCACTTCACAGTGTTACTGGGCGACCTGCAGACAACCTTCGATCTGGCCGCCCGGCACGGCTGGCGGGCGACCGTTGACGTCGAACAGCCAGACGATGACGTCTCCCTACTTCCTCGTGCGTGTTGGAATCAACCGACGCCGAGCGAAACCGGAAGCCGCCCGTGACCGCCCTGCCGACGGCCGCGCTGGACAGCAAGTCTTGCGCCAAGCGCGGTTAGAGTCATCGTTCTACTTCTCCTGCCGCAACCCGGAACACTTTCGTCACCCAGGGTGCTTAGGGTGCTACGTTCGGTCGCGCAGCCAAGGCAGCGGATTGAGCGCTGGGAAGCGGTACGGGCCGTTCGCGTCGTACCGTTCGAACACGGCGAAATGCAGGTGAGGTGGCGTCGTCTCCGCGGCGCCCGAGTCACCCACCGTGCCCAGCACCGTCGAGGTCGTCACCCGCTGCCCTTCGCGCAGGGTGGTCGCCACGTCGTTCAGGTGCGCGTAGTAGTAGCGCCACCCGCCCGCGCCGAGAACGTACACCCAGCGGCGGCGGCAGTCACTGCTGCCGATCCGCCAGATGATTCCCAAGGTGGCGGACCGGGGTGCCTTTCCTGGCGAAGATGTCTTGCCCAGCGTGACGTAACCTACCGGATCGCGCGGCATTCCGGGTGTTCACGACTTGCGCCAACCGAATGCCGTCGACCGGCTTGAACAGCACGGGGTCATGTGATGAGCAGGGACTGCGCGAGTTGCGGGAGACGAGCGAGAGCTTAGTCCCACAGACGCTCGCGAGCTGGGTCCTCTTTCGGTTCCGGTTGGCATAAGGGAGCGGTCGCTGCAAGCGCTCGCCGCCCGGCGGCGAGCAGCGCCACGACGGTGAAGACCCGCTAGTTGGACAGCACGCAGTGATCATATCGGGCGAATGTAAAGCATCAATAGAGGCGGCCGCGTGCTCCGGATAGGACGTGAGACGGAGCTCGACTCGCACCCTACGCGGACGCGCTGTCCGACCTTCCTGGGAGACGGACCGAGGGCTTCGGCACGCTCGGCACCACGCCCCCTGCTGCCGTCGAATGGAGCTGACCGGAGCGCCTAACAATGGAATCAAGATGGAATCAAGATTGTCATCTTGGGGTATACCCTAACCTCACGCCCGGCAATGGCTTAGAAGTGCATCAGGATAGGGTTTGTTTCGGCATTCTTGACACGTGAAGTTGGAAGTGTGAGAGCTCAACTTGACGTTCTCGACGGTAGTGCCGCAAGCCGCACGAACTCAAAGCCTTCGATGCCCGAAGGTTCGGAGCGAGCGATGCTACTCGCCCGATTCCTTCCGACCGCTACAGCAGAAACTCGTGCTCTTCGCTAGCGTTTCCTCGCCAACCGTCATTGAACACGTAGTAAGTTGCCTGTCCCTCTGGGTGTTGAATGGCGTGCAACACCGGGTCGCCGTCCAAGTTCTCGATCACGTACAGCCAATACCGTTCGCCGTACTTGCGTGCGGCTGCAAGTTGATTGCGGCTCAACGTGACCCCGCGTTCGCCCCACGGACCGCTGGTCGTTTTGAGCTCGATGTGGCGAACGGTGCCGTCCTCGGCTTGAGAGAAGATGTCGTAGCCCGCACCGGTGTCGCCCGAGCAATCTTCAGGAGTACGGGCGTGCTGCCTTTCGTACTCCATCGCGTATTGCATGCCGCGGCGGTCGACCTTCTGTGCGTGCGCTTCCGTCGCGACGTCTTCACGCGAGCCTTGATACACGTACACGTAGTTCTTGAATTGCCGCTGAGGCAAACGAGTGCCCGGCGAAGACGACCCCGCGGGCGTTTTGGGTGACCCCGATGACGGTTGGTGCCCGTCACGCCGCGTCGAGGGGGGTGGACCTGCGAACGGGCTGGGGCCGCTCGGCTGAGAAAAGGCAGGCTGAGAAGAGGTACCTTTTGCTGCATTTGACGCGCTGTTGCTCTGTTCTCCGATTGGTCCAAGCGAGAATTGTCCAGCCGAAGGTGTGGTTGCCGCCGAAGATGACGGCGGTGCTGCACGGTTCGTGCCTTCGGACGGCGTCTTGTTGCCACTTGCGCTGGCGTTCGCTGGCGTCGACGTCGCCTTGTCGCTGGTCGAGGAGCGCGTGAGCGAAGGGTCCGCTCGGTCGGCAGCGGGTGCAGCTTGATTCGTCGAGACGGCGCCGGGCACGTGCTGTGGCTTGAACTCCTCTGGAAGGTCCGGAAATTTTCCGACGTTCAACCTTTGATTGGCTTCTTCGGGTGAGGCGCTCGACCAAATGATGAACAACGTCGTCTGAGCGGCGCCGGTCGGTAATGTGAAAGCTTCGGCGAGCGCTTCACTGCCGAGTTCCGGGCGCGCGTCTGCGACGAGCAACCGTCTGGTCGAGGCATCGAATGCCGCCTCGAGGACGCACGACGACGAGATGCTGAAGCCTGGACCTTTCGCGATGACCGTCGCGTTGATCGTTCCTGTCTGAACGAACCGCAAGCTTTGAAGGAGTGCTCGTTTCTCTTCGAAAGTCGCTTGCCCAAACTCCTTGAACAACAGCCGCAACAGCACGAGGGCGTACCGATTCAGGCGGCCGTCGAGGCTCGGCATCGAATGCTCGATTGTTCCGGTGCGCGGGCGGTACTGGACGACATGACTTTCGCTGAGGGCAGCCACCCCAAGGGCCCCGAGAAACGCGCGGTTCGCGTGACCTTCCCTCAGGTACACCGCGTGCGTGAGTGGAAAATCGAATTGCTCATGCCACGAGCGCGGCATGTCGCGGTGTAGGGCGTTGTGTGGGTAGGCGAGTGCACCGAGTCCTGCGCCAGGACCCGTCACGGGAACGAGCCGTTGTCCGCGCAAGGCCGCCATCAAGTGCTCTTGCTCGTCGGCCTTCAACGCGCCGTACGCACGGGCAAGTTCGTGAAAGCAGCGTTCCGCAACTTTGAAGTCCTCCGCTTCGGGAATCTGGCTTTCCGAGTACTTGCTGGCGATTTTCAAGAGGACGTCTCGGTACGTGGCCATGTCGGGAACTTCGCGCACGCCGAGACGTTTGACGAGTTGTTTGAACGCGCCGCCTTTGATGTTAAGGGTGTGGCGCCAACGCCCCAAGCCTGGATCTTTGAGGAAGAACGCGTGCGGCACGTCGTAACGCGTGTCATTCGAGCTGTCGCAGTACGAGAACAACCTCAAGGACTGCAAAACGGCCACGTCCGCGTCTTGTAGGCGCTCGGCTTGTGCGTCGAGCCAATTCAGTGCTCCATTCGAGGGACCGTGCCCTGCGTCGTTCAGCTTTTTGACGTGTGCTGCGAACTGCGCCAAGGTCGGGACCATGAACCGCAACGCCTTGAGGTTTTCGCCGCGCCGCTTCTTCGGGAGCGGCAAGGCGCAGTACTCGACGCCGACCGGCGTGCCGATCAAGTCTTTGCGGTCGAGCGTGTACAACTGCCCCGGCTGCCTCCAAGCAGTTCGCTGCTCGTTGGGAAGCCACGCGACGACGGAAAGAAACTGCGCGAGCGTCGTCGACGAGTGCTCCAAGGTGTACTCGAGGATTTTGGCCCGCAACGCGATTGCCGCATCCGTGAGGCGTTCCTGCACCCTGAGTTTCATTTGCGCGACGATGTCCGACTCGCCAGCCGTGGTTCGCACGCCGAGTTCCATCATCAAGCCACGAGCACCCGACGCGCTGTACCGGTCTTGGTCGTACGCCGGGTAGTCGCCGCCGAACAACTGGTCCATCAAGTCGTTCGGGAAGTAACAAGCGTCGGGCTGACGCCACTGTCCATCGCGGCACTCCACGCATGCGCGCCCCTTCCACGCGGTGAGGTTGACCGCTTGGTAGTGCTTGGCGAGATGCTCGACGATTGGGCGGCGCAACGCGGCGTGGGCGTCGAAGAATTCCGGGAGCAACTTGCCGTAATACGTGGGAGCGTCGAGCGGGTCGAAGTTCAAACGCTCGAGGAGGACGGGAAAACTCCTGAGAGACTTGACGTCGAGCACTTCGCGCACCCCGAACGGGTCGTCGACGCCCATGGGCAGCACGATGTTCGTTCCATGGGCGAAGGCGCCACGTTGAGTGCGGTAGATCGGTAGTGTGCGCAACACGCGACCGCCCAAGGTCGAAGTACGTTCCAGGAAGCGGTACGCACCGCCCACGTGCCAACCGCTTTGAACACGCGTTGTAATGGACGCAGGCGTTTCCTTCGAAAGCGCCTCGCACAAATCGTCGGGGCGAAAGTCGGGCACGCGTTCGCGCAGCCACGACGGCAGCGCTTGCAGCCACGTATCGGCCGCTCGACTCGAGTCCATCAACCACGGCCGCACGGTGTCGAGGAATTCCGGCGGGCACGTGCGAACGTCTCGAATCGGTCGAGGGTCCTGATTCACGTTGAGGGCGAGGTGCAGCGCGTCGACCACAGCAACAGCAGCGTCGACTTCCGCCCGCTCGTGTTTTCTGAGCGTGTCGAGGTACGCGAGGAACACCGATAGAATTTCAAGGGCGGGTTGGGATTCGGCGGCGAGCCACGTTGGGCGGGCGCTGAACAAAATCTTGAGGGCTTCGAAGAACACGGCCGCATTCAACTCGTCTGCTTGCAGCTTGCTGAATACCTTCGCGTACCGTGCGTGCCGTTCGGGTGGCAAGACCCACCCGACGTGCCGCGCGATCACGTCGGTGAGGGTGGCGTCGTGCGGGTGCTTTACGGTCAAGAAGGACGCGTGGGACACCCACGCGCCGTTCCGACCTTCGAACAACGCCAGGTCCCGATACGCTTGGTAGCAGGCACTCCAAGCGCGATCCGCGAAGGTGGCGAGGGGTGACGACGTGCCGCGCAGTTGCTGCGCGCCTCGCTCCACTCCAGCCGTGAACTCGTATGTTGCCTCGGCACCGCCATGGGCCTTCAAGTCCTCCAGCACGGCGGGCATGGCGGAAGCGGCGTGTTGAAGCAGGCGGTCGTTCCATGCGCGCTTGTCTGCCTCATCCCACAGCAAGCTCTTGCGGTCCGTGTTCGGATAGAAGTCGGCGTTGACGTGCAGCGGCAGGTGGGTCGCTTCGCGCGTGGGAAGGTAGGCGTACAAGCGCCCTTGAAAGTCGGGCGTGGCGTGCAGCGGGTAGGCCAGGGTCAAATCGGGCTTGCGCTTTCGCCGCCACGCTTCGACTTTCAAATCATGTGTGAGGGTGACGTCGAGTCGCCGGAAGGTCGTAATGCTCCCGTCGCTGCCCGCGAGGCGAATGGTTCGGCTGTCGGGCCGCTCGATCTGCACCGTGAACGTCGGTTGCCCGTCTCGCAAAAGCGTGAGGGTGTTGAGGCGGCGGAGGAACACGCCGCACTCCATAAAGGCGACGCGAGCCTCCTGAATGAAGTTGGGCAGCGCTTCGCGCGCGACAGGTAGCGCTTCGAGGGCTGTACGCACGTCCGAGGGCGTGTCGGCCCAAGGCAGGCGGAACGTCGAGGGCCAAGGGTGAGAGACGTTCGTGGTTCGGTATGTTTTGCCGTCGAGCGGCGACAAGGTGCGGCGCTCGTTTCTCGAGTACACCTCCGGCTGGTCGGTGATTTGGTAAACGCTGACGAAGCCGACGCCGAACGAGCCGATGGTGTCCTCGTCGTAGCGCTTGGAGCCTGCGCCGATGCTGGAGATGGCCGCAAAATTCTCGTCGGTGAACTGGCCGTCGTTACCGACCCAAAGGGCGTCGTCACGAAAGTCGAGCCAGAAGCGCGTGGCCGCTCGGCCTTCGAGGTCGCGGGCATCTTCGGCGTTTTGCAAGAGTTCCTGCACGACGGTTCGGAAGCCTTGCAAAGTCTTGAGGTCCTTGCGAAGGCCGCCAAGAAGGTCGTAGCCGTACGAGAGCACCTCGCTGGCCGTGTCGATGGTCATGTCCTCATGGTACGAAGCGTGTAGCTCGCGCGCGCCGGAAATGAGCAGTCTGCTGCGCCGAGTCGAGCGCTCGAAGGTGGCGAGCAAAGGTCGCAATTTGGTTGCGTCTGCCTTCCAAAAAACGTGGTGGTCTGAGAATACTTCTTCTCAGACCACCACGCAGTCCCGCAACTTATCGCCCTACATCTCTTTCACCTGAACGGCTTCGCGTCAGGCACCACGTGTTCGGCTGAGCAAGCGGCTGATCGTGGCAGGGTGGACGTCAAAGAGGCGTGCGGCGGCCGCGGGCGTGTAGCGGCCTTCTGCGATGCCGCGCACGATTTCTCGTTGTTGGTGTGGCGTGAGTTTGGGGCGTCGTCCGCCGACGCGACCTTCCGCACGGGCAACGGCGAGCCCGGCCTTCGTGCGTTCGCGAATCATGGCCCGCTCGTACTCTGCGAACGCCCCGACCATCTGCGCGAACATGCGTCCGGCTGGCGTGGTCGTGTCGATGCTTTCCGTGACGCTGCGAAACCCGACTTTGGCGGCTTCGAGCTTTTCGAGCAACGCGAGAAGGTCTTTGAGTGAGCGGCTGAGCCGGTCGAGCTTCCACACGACGAGCACGTCCCCTGCGCGGGCGTGCTCGAGGGCTCGGTGAAGCTCAGGGCGATCCCACCGCCCGCCGCTGGCGGCCTCGGTGTAGATCTTTTGCGCCCCGGCGGCTTTGAGGGCATTGATCTGAAGGTCGGGGTTCTGGTCGTCGCCTTTGGAGACGCGGACATAGCCGATGAGCATGCTCCATTGTTGCGCAAACCTTTTGCCGTGCTTCCGAATTGTGCAACTGGTTTTTGCAACGAGGGAAGGGCGTGTTCATCGTGGCTGTGCATGGTGTTGCGCAATCGGCCGTTACTGCAACTTCGCTTTGAGCTTGCCATCGTTGTCATCCCAGCGAACGACACGGTCGTTTTCGAACCACACCGTGCTGAAACCGTAAATCCAATAACTGTCGTCGAAAGACGAAGGTTGGCCCATAACGCGCAGCACGTCGTCCTTCGAGTCCCCGACGGTGAAATACGCCTTGTTCGCCCCTGGCTTCACTTCCAGCTTCGCCTTGAGCTTGCCATCGTTGTCATCCCACCGGACGACGCGGTCACCTTCGAACCATACGGTGCTGAAACCGTAGATCCAATAACTGTCGTCGAAGGACGAAGGCTGACCCATAATGCGCAGCACGTCGTCTTTCGAGTCACCTACCGTGAAGTACGTTTTGCCCTCGCTAGAAGGGACGTTCAATTTCGCCTTGAGCTTGCCGCTGTTGTCGTCCCAGCGAACAACGCGGTCGTTTTCGAACCACACCGTGCTGAAACCGTAAATCCAGTAACTGTCGTCGAAAGACGAAGGTTGGCCCATGACGCGCAGCACGTCGTCTTTCGAGTCCCCGACGGTGAAGTAGCCTTTATTCGCCCCCGGCTTCACTTCTAGCTTCGCCTTGAGGCTTCCGTTGTGGTCCTCCCAGCGGACGACGTGGTCGTTTTCGAACCACACAGTGCTGAAACCGTAGATCCAATAGCTGTCGTCGAAAGACGAGGGTTGACCCATGACGCGCCGGACGTCGTCCTTGGAGTCGCCGATCGTAAAGTAGCTTCGCGTGGAGGTCGCCTGGGGTGGAATTGGCGTGGGCGAAGCAGGTGTTTTCGGCGGAGGTGGCGTTGGTGTCGTCGCAACGTCCGCTGCAGCTGAAGGGGCTGCAACGGCGGGTTTGCCACGCGGCGTTTGGGGGTCGGGCACGGTCGCTCGGGATCCCGGCGCGACGGGAACTTGGGCAGTGGGCGTCGGGTTGGTCGTGGTGGGCGGCGCGGGTGCGGGCTCGGCGGTTACGGGAGCCGTCGTAGACGCCTCTTCCGCCGTGGTCGGCAGGTCGGCGGTTTCGCTACCGCCTTCGACCGCCTCTTGCGGAGCTGTCGGCTCGACGGTTTCTGGAGCGGCAGGCTCAGGTGTCGCGTCCACGCTCTCGATCGGCGTGTCTGTCGCTTCGGTCGGCTGTTCCCCATTCGATTCGTAGGGATTTTGGATGTCGTCCAACAACCAAATTGGCTCGTTTTGACGGCCGTCGACCGGTTCTACGCTCGCCACGTCTTCCTGAGCGGCTGGGCTGGTCGTTGTTTCGCTCGGCGTCGAGGTGCTGTCGCTTGGCGTGCCTTCGGGCGCGCCGCTCGACGCAGTCGTGGTGTCAACACTCGAAGTTTCGGCTGGTATCGTCGGCGTGCTCGGGGACGGAGGTGCGATCAGCAAGGCGACGGCGAGCGCCACGGCGCTCAACGCGCCGGTCGTCCCGAGCGTCACGCGGCGAAACACCGTCGAAAACGGTCGCCATGCGTCGGACACCGACAAGTTCGGCTGCGGTGGAAGTTGGCGTGCGATTTCCTCGACGTCCTTGAGGATGTCCGGGTGATTCGCGGCGAGAAGGCGCGCTTCCATGAGGCATTTCGTGGCGTGCAAAAAGTCGTCGCGCATCGCGTACGCCAGCGCCTGCTGAATCAGCAAGCGCGCATTCACGTCGTCTGGGCCGCGACGGCCGAAGACGTTGCGCAGCACTTGCCGAGGCGTGAACCACACGCCCCACGGGACACCCCACCAGCCGAGCAGAAGCGCGCGGATGTTCGCGCGTTCCACGAGTCGGGCCGCGCACGTCGGACACGCGACCACGCCGTTGGCGCCGTACCGCGTGAAGACCAACGCGCTCCACACCCAGTGAATGAGGACCACGCGCACGTCCGGGCTGACGATGCCACACACTTGGCACGGCACGAACGGTACGGGTTCCGGCGCGGGACGAGGCGTGCCAGGCTCGCGGGTGAAGGTCGTGCCTTGCCTGCACGCGTCGTCGTACCGTCGGCGCGCGGTCGGATCCTTGAGGACGGCGTACGCGTCGACGAGGGCTTGGAAGAGCTCGGTCGCGCCCGGCCCTTTGTTCTTGTCAGGGTGGAGTTCCTTGGCTTTCGCGCGGTAGGCCGCTTTGATGTGCTCGGGCGAGGCCGTCGGCGGAACGCCGAGCGCTCGATAGTACCCGTTGACGTCGACAAACGAAGTCACGCGCAGCTCCTCGTGGGTGTTGAAGCGTCTTCTTTACGACTCCGACTTCTCTCCAAGATACATTCGTTTTCGCTGCTCTTGTCGTGCACGCGCGCAACTGCGATGGTGAGCGCTGGAGCGATGGAAACACGCCGCGATGACATCGGCGCCGTACCGAGCACACGGCGGAAGCACATGTCGGGGCCACCAAGCTCACTTTGTAGGCAGGGGCATGCGCACGCGAAGATCATGGCCGTTGTGCGGCGCGTCGTGCTGAAGGTGCTCTAAAACGCCCAGCGCGGCCCCCAAGAGGACATGGCGTTGAAGTCGCTGCGGCTCATTTGCTTGCGGCCCACGAACTCCAACGCTTGCGGCTGCCCCTTGGCGTCCACCACTTGCGTCATGCCGCTGAGCGACACGTTGATGGTGTCCACCACGTAGTCGTCCGAGTCGAGCAAGTCCACCCATACGGTGCCGTTGCTGTCGCGGGCGCTCTTCAGCTTCGAGTACGGTGAGAGGTTGACGCGGTAGAAGAGCTTGCCGTTGCGCCACTTCCCGTCGAACTTGATTTTTGCGCCCGTGCCCGCCAAGGTGCGCGCTTCCGAGCTCGGCAAGTCGCTCGCGTCGGATTCGACGTCGCTCACCGTCTTGAGGGCGCCGTCGTCCACGACCGTCAAGGTGCCCGTGAAGCGGTCGAGGCGATACACGCGACCGCCGTCCTCGGATAAGCCCGTGACGAGTTCATAGCGACATCCCGAGAGAAGCGGAACGACCAGCAAGACGAGCAACAAGCGTTTCTTCATGACGCCCTCATGCTAGAAGCTTGTCGTTCCGCCGTGCGCGCATTTGCCGCCTCTGCATTGCGAAGCGGTTGGCCACCTCCTCGCTTCAAACGGTCGGCGTGACTTGGACGCTGTTTCACGACCGCACCACCACCCTGGGTCCGCGTGCGGCGCGGCGTACACTTCACTCATGACTTCCCGCCAAGGGCCCGGGCACCACCTGCAGCGGGCGAGCGCGACCTCGCGGCGCACTTGGCGCACGACGTCAAGCCGTCCGAGCTCACGTCGCTGCTGCTGGACGTCGCTCGGTGCCGCGCAAACCGCCGCACGCCCGCCGACGTTCTCGCTGAGTACGAACGGGACCGTTTCTCCCGCCCTGCCCGCCTCTCGCCCGTGCACCTCGCACGCTTCGAACTTCTCGCCTTCGCGCACCTGCCCGCCGTGTTCGAACCGATCACGCTCGCTCTGGTCACGCCCCTTGGCACCGCCGCCGTCGTCGCGAACGTCTCGCAAGATTGGGCGGTTGCGACCACGCGCGGGTTTGAAGTCGTGTCGGACGCCACGAACGTCCTCGCGCTAGAAGCCGCTGTACGCCGTCGCGCGCTCGGACCTCGATCGAGGGGCGAGGTGCACTTGGCCGCGCACCACCGCCTGCTGAGGCCGCAGTTCTTTCACGGGCCGCGTCAAACAGCGCACTTCGCGTTGCTCGCACTCGTGAGCACCGCGAGGGCGGGCCGTGGAAGTTCGGTGGAGTTGGCGTTGGTGGCGCTGCACGTGCGCGCGCACCTCGCCGTGATTCGCGCGGCGACGGCCGTGGACGTGCCGCTGCGCGTGGTTTTGAGCGACTTCTCCGAGCGCAACCGCGAAGAGGCCGTGCGCGCCGAGGTGATCGCACCGTTGTCAGATGCGTTCGAAGGCGTGACGTTCGAGGTGAACGCCGAGCGGCAACGCGGACGCGGGTACTACACGGGGTTGGCGTTCGAAGTGTACGGCCGCGCCAACGACGAGGACGTGTTTCTGGTGGACGGCGGTGAAGTGCAGTGGGTAGCGAGGTTGCCGTCGAACGCGAAAGAGCGAACGGTGATCAGCGGGTTGGGCAGCGAACGCTTGTGCAGCGTGTTCGGCACCGACGAACGATGAGCCGTGAAGCAGATTTAGACGTTTCCGCAGCCTTCTCGTTCGTGGCGTCAGTGCGTATCCCTTACGACATGCACACGTCGGACGTGTCGCGCCCAAAAAAGTCGATCGTGATGCCGTTCAAGGCCAGGCCGGGCAAGCGGTACGTGGGCGGCCCTCCACAGCAGCCTCGAATGGTGTACCCGCGCGCCTTGAAGTACTGCTCCCACCGCTGCCACGGCGCGGTCTCGGCGTTCGGGTGGATGGTGCTGCCCGGCGAGCAGCGCGTGTACTCTTTGGCGCGCAAGCCTTGATCGCGCAAGAACCGTTCGGCCGCCGCGATCTTCTCCATCGGGCGGTTGCGGTTGATGAACGCGCGGAGCGTCGGCGCGTACCGCGCGTCGGCGACGTACGTTACGTAGTAAGGCTCGTACTCACCGCCGCGCGGCGGTGTAGGAAACGCGCGGGCCGTGACGTTGCTGAGCAGCGCGCCCCCTGGCAGCGTGAACGTCGCGGCGCGATCTTGCCGAAATTCCCGCACGAACCCGGTTTGCGCGGTGCCGTCCGTGTCGAGCGGAAAGCGAAAGGCGGACGCGACGTTGGCGGGCAGCGCCTGACCGAGCACGGCGCGCGCCAAGGCGTCCAGCGCGAACTTCGTGATGGGCGCGGGCAAATCGCCGGCGACGAAGCTGTAGTACCCTATCAGGCGGTGGCGCCCGGCCACTTGAAACGAAAACAAGTTCGGTGGGTAAAACGCGTCGCGGGCCGCGTTCGCACTCTGGCGTCCTTCGATGCGGTACGACACGAAGGTGACGTCGCCCGACAGCGTGCCCGTGGCGTCGCGGGTGCACACGAGCACGTCTCGGCACAGCGCCGTGGACTCAAGAGGCGTGGTGGTGCCGAGCAATCCGGCCGCGCCCGCGTGGACGCCGCTCAAGGCAATCAGGACGACTGCGAAGCGTTTCACTTCAGCGCCTTCAAGGCGGTCGTGCGGCGGTACGGCGCCGTGTTTTCGCGGTCGCCGCTCGCGGTGATCGGCAGGCACGGGCGTTCGTACACTTCCACGAAGAACGTCGGGCGCGTGCCGGGGCGCACGTAGTACACGGGCGCGCGTTCGACGCGCGGCAAGTGCATATCTTGCGCGCAGTTCGACCACGCGTCGTCGAAGGTTTTGAGCAGACGCGGGCCGCGCGGCCCGAGCTCGACGAGGTTGAGTTCGCCGTACGTTTCGCCTTGCCACGCGCCGCCCCACGTGAGCAGCAGTTCGCTGAAGCCGTTGCGGTTGACGTCGCGCACGGACGTCACGAGGAAGCCGCGCGTCTCCTCGTTGAGGTCGATCGTTCGCACGAGCTGATCGTTTTCGAGGATGCCCACGGCTTGTTGGAAGTTCGTGGAGCCCGCGCCGGCGTACTCGTCGCAGTAGCTGTACACTACGGCCGTCTGCTTGACGTTGGCTTTGGTGAACGCGCCGGTCGTGACGCCCATGAACGTGGGTTCGCACGCGCCTCCTCGCACAGGTTGCCGTGTTCTACGAGCGCGTTCGAACGCGCCAACCGCTTCGAGGTACGCAGTCTGACGAAAACCGACGAGGCTGAAGCTCGTCGGGATACGGCCGTCTTCGAGCAGACGAAGGTCCTTGGGAACAGCTGCGACAGCCGTCGCGGTGAGCACCCCGGCGAGCATGAAAGGCAAACGCATGCTTCAACGGTACGGGATGAACGCGGCACCGGAGCTGCAAATGCCACGCGACGCCGTCTTCGCCTTGTTCGTCACGGTCGTCCCACGCGGCGCGGCGTCTTGACCGACGCGAGCACGAAGATCACCGTTACTTGCTCTTCAGCGCCGATCGTTTCATTGCGAATGCACCGATGAAACGATCGACGTTTTGAAGATCGGTCGTGGCTGCGTTCATCGACGAGCAACCACTTAATGGGGGATTAGAAATCGCCGCTTGAGCCGGGCGGCAACGGCGGGTACCCGGTGTTCTTCAGCGGGGTTTGCGACGTGGTGGGCGCGCTGCTCGTTGAGCCGGTTGGGCTGTCGTAGCGTCCGCTTTGCTTCAAGGGCAATTCGTAGCGCACGACGACGCATATGTTGCCGTCCCCAAGGCTGACGGTGCGCGTGCCTGTGATGAGGCCGCCGCGAATGAAGCCTTGGACGGAACTTTGGCGAATTTGTACGAGTGAATCACGAACTTCCGACAACGCCGTGCTGGTCGCCGCGCTTTGACTTGCCGTGGTGGAAGCTGCGCTGACTTCCTTGTCGGTCTGGGAAAATTCGGTACGTGTTGTCGCGGAAATGGCGGCGCCTTGCAAAAACTTCACGGCGTGCTCTTCGGCAGCCAGCTCAGCTTTCGTCGCGGCTGAACCAAGGGCGTTCGGGCCGCGCAAGTTCCAAATTGCTGCGGAGATGCGGCTCACGCCGTATACGCGCAACGAATCGACGCGACCGCTGTTGTTGCTGTCGAAGAGCAGGGCGGCTGGGGTGTTGCACATGCTGATCACGTCCTGCAAGTTCGGTGCTTGCGTGACGTTGCCTCGGTCGTCGATCGTGACAGACGCAGCGTTGGCGCGTTGTTCTTGCGTGGCGTACTGCTGCACGGGCACGGGCGTGGTGGCGCTTTGCGCGACAGCCGGGGCAGGAAGCAGGAGCGTGGTGAGCAGCAGGAGCTTGGTCTTCATCAAAGTGTCCTTTCGGTGTTACTTGTCGAATTGACCGGTGATTTCACCAGCGCTGAGGCCTGTGACACGAACGCGGAGGTCTTCGAGCAGCGTCGCGAGGTCTTCCGGGGAGCCGTCGTACTCCACTTCCAAGACGGCGCCGCCTCGATCGAACGACCTTGAGATGACGGCGCGTACGCCGGCCGCGTTACGTAGCGTCGCGCTGAAATCCGTGAGGGTCCGGAAGCTCGGGACGTCGTTGAGTCGCACGGCGAAGGTGCGCGCCGCGCCTTTGCCCGAACCGCTGATCCAGTTGAGAATGGTTTTCGGCAAGTCGTTCACGGCGAGTTTTGCGGCGTTCGTGAGGGCTGACTTGCCGGTGAGGGCGTCGCCGATGCCCGTGGCGCCCGCGTGGAAAGCGTTGCTGTAAATGATCTGCCCGGTGGCGAGATCGACGACTTTCACTTCGAGGCGTGAACCGTAACTTTGCAAGCCGGCGGCGCGCACTTCCGCGGGGGGATTGGCGAGTTCTTCCGCGAACGCTTCTCCGGTCACGAGAAGGTCGGCGCCGAACCGCGCGGTGATGTCCCGCAACGCCGCCGGATCGAGGGTTTCGGCGCGTTCTCGGTCGCGGGCGCCCAACTGCCGTACTTGCGACGCGTCCACAAGGCGGTAACCGCTGGCGAGGAGCGCGTGCGTGATTTCCGTTTCGGCGGCCGGGTCGGGTACGGGTCGCCGCAAAATCTGCTCGGGAATCAGGACGATGATGCGCGGATCGCCTTTGCGGGTCAGGAACGCTTTGAGTTCCTGCTCCAACGGTCCTTGACTGACGGAGACGCGCACGGTGACGACGTACGTGCCGTTGTCCTGCGTTTCGCTGAGAATTTGCAGGACGCGCCCGAAGCCGTCGGCGCGTTTCAGGACGCGCTGCTGGAATTGCTCGAAGCTTTCGGTGGTGTCGTTGCGGGTGGTTTCATTGGCGCGCACGCTGGCGCTCGCGCTGATGTACGCGCCCATCACGCGTTCGACGGCCACGCGAACCGCGTCGGTGATCGCGGCTTGCCGCGCCGTGGCGAGCGCGCCGCTGATGCCGGCTTGACCGCGCACCTCGACGACTTGCTCTTGCGCCAACGCGTTGCCGATCAACGCGAAGCCCGCGAGGAAGGCGAGCGACGCTTTCACGTCAATTCAACTCCAGTTTCAGGACGTACGGGAAGTTGGTGTTCGACGAGGACGAGTCGACGATGAAGTACACGCGCTGCGTGCTTGCCGTGGTGTTGGTGTACCCGCGGTTGGCTTCGCCGATGTACGTGCCGTCGCCGTGGCGCACGTCACCGGAGTACCACGTGTCGTAGAAAGGATCGGCGTTGGTGGGCGTGGCGGACGCGCGCAAGGTGAATTGGTACGAGCGACCTGCGGGAATGTCGGCGTAGTAGTAGTCGACGTCGTCGTACGTCGAGTTGTACCCGATGGCCGGCGCGTCGACCGTGAGGGGTTTGGCGAAGCCGTAGCCGTTGTTGGGTTCTTGTTCGTTCGAGAGCGGCCGAATGGCGATCCACACGCTGTCGGTTTTCGTGCCTCCGCTGCCCGTGACGACCGCGCTGAGCTGTACGATGCCGGGTTGCAACGCGGTCACGGTCACGCCAGTTCCTTGCGGATTGTCGAAACGTACGGCACTGTTGTTGCTGCTGCGCCAATCCGGGGTGCAGTTCAGGGTTTGCCGGTCCATGTCGTTGTCGTACCAACTGGAGGTGTACGCGATGGTCGTGCCGCCGCCGACATTTAAGTAACTGTTTGCAATGCGGACATCTTGGTCGAAGCCGTCGCGTGTGTCGTTGAAGTTGGCGCACGGCCCGCTGAGGGTAAAGCGATTTCCAATGGATTCCAGCGGATTACTGCCACACGCGGACAAGAGCAGGTTCAGGCCGACCAGCATGACAGGCAGAAGCTTCCTCATAACTCATTGCTAACACAGTCTTTTCATGTGTTTTGCTCAAATGCCCGGCGCGCCCTGGGAGTCGTGCGGTATACGATAAGTATGGTCGCTTCACACTCTGCTCGGCTGTTCCGCTTCGCTTCGCTCGTCGCTCTTCCCGTCGCGTTGAGCAGTTGCACGCTCGGCATGCGCGACCCGATTCCTGCGTTCACGGGAACGGCGCGCAGCATGATCGTGCTAGACATGGAAAGCGCGAATGACAGCGCGAGCCGCGTCTTTCAGCAAGCGGCGCTGGGCAACGAAGCCTTCCGGTCGCGATTCAAAGTCATCGATCGCGAAACGCTCAAGGTGCTGCTCAACGATCAAAAGCTCGCAGCCGTCGGGCTGCTCAACGCCGCGAGCGTCGCGGCACTCGGTAAGCAGACAGGCGCAAGCTTGATCCTCAAAAGCAACTTGAACTTGCTGGATGCACGCAGCAACTCGGGCGGTTCGGCGAAGTACGGGTATTACACGTACTACACGTCGCAAGCGGAAGTCAGCGTGAGCGTCGTCGACGTGGAAACCGGGGAAGTCGTCGTCACGGCAACCGGGCGCGGCAGCGGCTACGACTCGAAATCGTCCGGGGACGCGCTGCGCATGCAAGCCTTCCGTGAAGCAGCGGAGAGCGCCATCGACAACCTTGTGCGCGCGTACGTGAAGCGCGTGAGTTGACGCGCGTCGCTGATGCGCGCCGTCCTCGCTCTTCTCGCAGGGTCGACGTGACGACGAGGTTCGCAAGCGCGGTAAGTACGCGGCGCGCTCCGAAGCAGGAAGGCGCTGCGAGGAGGGCGCTTTCCTGTCGCGTTTGGCCGCGCACCTGATCAAAAGGCCGCGAGGTTTCAATGTTGTCGTTGAAGTGCACCTGCATGCCTCGTGACACGGAGACGAGCGCGTCATCGCCCGTAAAAGCGCTTTCAGTGTGAGTCACTCTCGTGGTGGCAAGCTGGTCGTCTTGCAAGTGGGCTCGCGGCGTGCTTCTAAGGAGGCACGGCAAAAGTCGGCTTGATGGTTCGACCAGGCCCATTGACTGAGGGCAATCTGAGCTTCTTGTAAAGCTTTCGTAAAAGGAGTTTGTCTTGCTGCGCTACCTTATCGCATCAGCTGCCCTTCTCGCCGTTGCATCCTCCCTTGCCTGTCCGGTCAAGGCAGGTACCATGGCTCGCTTCGTCGTTCCCAAAATCGTCACCGGGTTCACCCCGGTGTGCGACGCTCGCTATACCACCCTCAAAAACAACCTCTCGAGCAGTAAATTCAGTAAGTTCAAGATTCGTTGGATCGAGGCGTACACCTCCAAGTCGTCCGACCACGCGACCGGACGCCGCGAGTTCCTCACCTCTATCGCGCGGCCCGAGTACGGCTACCGCCGCAACGGATTTATCGGCGTGTACGCCAACACGCGCGCTGAAGTTCATTTCAGCTTCGTTACGGATCGTCGCTTGTGGCTCATCGAAGTTCGAGACTCCAAAGCGAAGACTGTCACTACCGTCCTGATCGGCGGGGAGACGATGGTGTTAAGGGAGCCTCCCCCGAACTACCCAGGGGATGACATGGATTACATGTCGTTGATGCGAGATTCCAAAGCGCTTCAAGAAGCCGTCGGCTTGGCCTTCAAGATTCCCATGGGCGAACGGGTGTACTACTTGAGCCCTGCTTTTCATGGAGGCATCGGCGATAACGGTGAGGACGAAGACGTAGCTGAAGAAATGACGAACAGAGCGTGGCCCCAGTCCAACACGACCATGAATCCCGGTTTGATGCCGTTCGGAGACATGGGAGAGCTTGGTCGTAGCGCGTTCTGCAAGGAGTTCTCCTGCGCCTCGTGGGTCAAAATAAAAGCGACCACTCTACGGCTCGTGGCGCCCGGCCATCGCGTCATGCTCGAGATGACGTTGGACGAGTCATTTGCCAACGGTGGACTGCGCGAAGCGACCATCGAGTTCCCGGCTAAAGGACGAACGGCAAACGAAACCAAGATGATCAGGGCATACGCAGCAGCACTGTTCGGCAAAGAAGGTCTGTCCAAAATCGATCACTGCTTGAATCGAGTTGAAACATTCAAGGCGACTGGGCCGGGAGCGCCCTACATGCATTACGTCTACAGCTTCGATTACGTCGCTCGTCTGCGATTCAACTGCTATAACGACGACGGCCAAGGTCTCATCGACGTTGTGTACGATCCTCCCGAAGACGACGTGGGGTATAAGCTCGACCACCCGACGCCTCCAAAGTCGGCTGGGCAGCAGCAACGGGAACAAGAGTTCGCACGCTTTACGAAAGCAATGGAGGCAGCGTACGCTCGAAAACTCACGTCCTCGGAACGGCTACTGGGAACACGCTTGTTCTGTAAGGAATCGCCAGGGTCGGGGCTGCCCTTCTGCTTGTCGGCCATTGTTTCGTCCTCGATCGGCATGGATGGAACAGCGTATACAACCGTGGAATTGCTGTACCCGAATCTCGTTCCTCTGTTCACCCAGTACGGCGGATTAGCTCAAGCAGTTCAAGCCGGAGCAGCGCTGCCGAAAGGCACGAACTACTGCTTGCTCAGCTTGCCCACGCGCTTTAAGCCGGAAAACGTTTTCGTGTACTTCTTGGACAAGCGATGGTCGATATCGATCGGTACCAGGATTTCCGATAGCCAAGTACGTTGCCCTTAAAGATCCTTAAGGCGACAAGCTTGAAAGTTGTTCGCATGTCTACCAAGGCGGTCATCGTTCGAAAAATTTCTTCGATAAGGAAAGGTTTGCTTGCATCCGAAGCGACCGACCAGCATTCAGGTCCCGCTGACGCCTTTTCAGTGCAGAATCGTTAGGGTGGTCTTTCTGCGACGTGCGATTCACTTCGTCGTTAATAGCGCAACTGCCGTTGACGTGACGGATTGCGCTGCCCATGACAGGCACGCTGTTCGAGTACTGGTGTACTGCAGCGACACCATCTACGAAGTGCGCCGCACGTGCCTTCGCCATCGCTAATTGCAACGGCGCGCGACAATCGCAGGCAGTCATGCACTTCGTTCGCCCTTCAGCATGCCACGCAGAGTGAACGCTGCCGGAAACGCCGCGTTGGCAACGCGCGCTTGCCGATGCGTTCGAGCCGAGCGGGCACCACCGCAACAAGCCACGTCGTACAGTCTTCTTCCATCGTGCGCAAGTGTGCGCGACGAGCCTCGCGCTCGCTGCTATCGTGACGGCACGGCATGCCCTACTTGAGTAAGAAAGCCATTTCGCTGTACCTGAAAAACGGGTGCGAGCGGCAGTTGAAACTGTACTTGTACCGCGACAAGGAACGCGCCGCCGTCGGCTTGCCGCCTCGTCAGGCCGCGCGCAGCGGCTTGCGGACCGTGGCGGACGTCGGCTTCGAATTTCAACGGCACGTGATCGACGAACTTCGCGCGGCGTTCGGTGCGCGCGTGCGGTCCGCGCCGCACCCCACGCAACCGGACCGCTTCTCGGCGTTGCCGTTGCGAGAAGTGTTGGACGACGCGCGCGCGTACCACGTGCTCGTCGAACCGCGGTTCGACGTGCCGAGCGCGCTGCGGCGCACGTTGCAGTTGGACGACGCGCGGGACACCGTCGGAAACGCCTTGGCCTTCGCAGACGTGCAGCCGGACGTGCTGTTCGTGCTACCCGCGCGCTTCAGCACGACCGGGTTGAGCGCGGACGGGCGGTGCGTGCCAATCGACGCGCATGACACGCGTATGCAGCTGCGCGTGGTGGACGTCAAGTTGTCGAGCGAGCCGGGCGCGAATTACTTCGGAGAAGTCGTGTACTACACGCTGGCGCTCGCCGCGTGGCTGCACGAGCAGCGCTTGTCGCACCGCTTCGTCGTCGTACCTGACGGCGCGATCTGGCCGGGCTCGTACGAAGCGAGTCACCTCGCGGCGTTCGTGCGGACGCGTCCGCACGATGAAACGCCTGCGGCGTTGAGCGCGGCGCTCGACGCGCTCGAGCGAGACGTGGAACGCGTGGACTTCGCGGTGTACGCGCCGCGTTTGCTGCACGTGCTGCAACGGGACGTGCCGCGCGCCCTCGCCGCGCCGCTCGATGCGCTCGACACGCACGTGAATTACCGTTGCATGAGTTGCGAGTTCTTCGGGCACGCGTGGCGTGACCGAGCGGGACAGCCGACGTGGCACGAACGGCATTGCGCGCCGCTCGCCGCCCGGCCGGGAAAGCGGCACCTCAGTCAAGTGTTCGGGTTGACGCGTGGCGCGGCGCGCGTGCTGCGCGACATCGGCGTGAGCACCGTCGAAGACCTTGCGGCGCTGCTCGACGACGACCCGGCGTTGAACGGGCACGCGTTGCTGCGCGCGCAACGACACGTGCTCACGGCGCGCGCGCGCAGTTTGACGCGCGGGGAAAGCGGGTTGATCGAGCACAGCGGCACGTCCGCGGCGCTGCCAAAGTTCGTGGAGCTCGAAGTGTTCTTGAACTTCGAGTACGACCCGAGCACCGCCGTGACGAGCACGTTCGCGTTTCGCGCGACGTGGACGGAACCCGTGGCGTTCGTGCGTTCGGATGGCGTGACGCGAGCCGAGCCGTCGCGCGTCGCGAGGCGACGGCAGTGGGGAACGCGCGACGACGGCTTGCAAGTCTTCTTCGTGGAGCAGCGCGACTTGCACGTGGAACGCGCGCGCTTCCTGGAGTTCGCTCGGGCGTTGCACGACCTGCTGCGGTGGGTACGCGGGGATGACGCGCAGCGCCGCGCGCGCACGCGCGGCGAGCAACCCAGTCGCTATCAAGTGTACGTGTGGGACGACGCGCAACTGCGGCACTTGTCGCGCCTCATCAGTCGGCATTTCGACGCGTTGATGGCCGAGCCGGACTTGCACGACCTCGCGTGGTTGTTTCCGAACGCGGAGGTGATGCGGCACGCGGACACCGCCACGCGCGCGAGTCCCATCACGGTCGTCGCGCATGCCGTGCACGCGCACGTGCGCGTGCCCGTCGCGCATCACTACACCCTCGCGGACGTCGCGCGGCATTACCACCCGAGTTTCGTGGAGACCGTCGCGAGCGTGCCGGCGTTGTTTCAAGATCCGCTCAGTCACCTCGTGCCGTCCGAGCGGTTGCATGAAGCGTGGGATGCCGACGCGCGGTACGACGAGCGGCGCGAGATGCTGCTGCGGACGAGCGCGCTCAAAGCGTACTTGTTGATGCTGCTCACGCGACGTTTGCGCGCGGACTTGCGTGATGTGCTCAGCGATCAAGCGGCGCCGTTCGTGAATGCTCGGCACGACGTGCTCAGCGGAGTGACGGACGACGCGCAGTTGTGGCATCACTACCAACGCTTGAACGCCGCGATGGCGGCGCTCGACGGCGAAGTGACGTACGCGCTCGCGCCGCACGAACGCGTCGCGCGCAACCGCAGCGCGCACCTCACGCGGCTGCTCGAACCGCACGAAGTGCCGTCGGCGTTGCTCGCCGTGAACGACCACCTCGGGTTGGCGTTGAAGGTCACGCCGGACATGCTGGTGTACGAACTCAGCGCGGAAAGTCGTGACGTGAACGTCCGCTCGGGCGACCTCAGCTTGCTGTTGTCGCCGCGCGCGGACAGCGTGTTCCTGCACCGCCGCGTGTCGACGCTGCCGGGCGCGCCGCGCGTCGCGAAACCGTGGCAGCTCAAGCTGCCTGTCGGGGAGGCGGGCGTCACGCAAGTGGAGTTGCTCGCCATCGACCGAGC
Source organism: Deinococcus yavapaiensis KR-236 (assembly GCF_003217515.1). Taxonomy (NCBI): domain Bacteria; kingdom Thermotogati; phylum Deinococcota; class Deinococci; order Deinococcales; family Deinococcaceae; genus Deinococcus; species Deinococcus yavapaiensis. The sequence goes on from NZ_QJSX01000013.1 coordinate 25,164, forward strand.
GCAAGGCGTCGTGGTGTTGCGCGCGAGCGGCATCACGAACGTGCCATTCGATCCGCATCGTTGGCGCAGCGAAGGGTGGCTGGCGGACTTCACGCGTGACGTGATGCTCGATCGGTTTGACAAGGACTTCTTGAGCCGCAAGCTGCGCGTGACGTTGCAAGCGATCGGGCGTCCACGCGACGTGGACGCCAACGGCCTCGCCGCGCGCATGCTCGGCCCGGCGGCCGATCACAGCCTCGCCTTGCCGACCGCGCAGGTCGTGCCCGCAGCGGACTTCTTGTGGCGCGCGGGCGTCACGCACGAGCAACGCACGTTCGACGCGGCGCGCCTCGCTGAGGCGCGTGCGGAACTCGAACGGCAAGGCGTGCGCCTCAACGCGTCGCAGTGGGAAGCGTGGGAAGCGGCGTTGTCGCGGCGGTTGAGCGTCGTGTGGGGTCCGCCGGGCACGGGGAAAAGCCAGACGGTGTCGGCGGTCGTGCGAGGCGCGGCGATCCTCGCGCGCCTTTCCCGGCGGGGCTTACGGGTGCTCGTCACGGCGAACACGTATACGGCGGTTGACAACGTGCTGCAACGCGTGTGCAAGGACGTCGGAGACGACGCGAACGTCGCGTTTCGACGCGTGCAGAACGCGTCGCGTGACGCGCCGGAGGAGTTGCGAAAAGCGGTGTTCGCGCCCATCGCGTTGAACAACGTCACCTTGGATCGACGTGAGCCGAGCGCGGCGGCGAGCGCGCTGCTCGACGAGTTGGCCGCGCCGCCCCAGCAAGGCGTGCTGCTCGTCGGGATGCCCGCGCAGCAAGTGCATAACCTCGCGTACGCGGGGCTTGATACGCGCGAAGCGCGGCACGCGCTGCGGCCTTGGTTCGATTTGGTGGTCATCGATGAAGCCAGCCAGTTGGACGTCGCGACGAGCACGTTGGTGTTCACGAAACTCGCGCCGGGCGGAGCGGTCGTGCTCGCCGGGGATGATCGGCAGTTGCCGCCCATTCACGCGGCGGAGAAACCCGCGTTGATCGAAGCGCGCTTGGGCAGCGTGTACGAATTCATGACGCGCGCGCACGACGTGCCGACCGTGAACTTGAACGTCAACTACCGTTCGAGTGACGCGATCGTGCGCTTGGGGCACCTCGCGGGGTATGACGCGGCGTTGCGTGCGCATTCGCCGCGTTTGGCGTTGCACGTGCCGCGACCGATGCTGGAGCGCCCGGCGGACTGGCCGGAGGGCTTTGCGTGGACGCCCGCGTGGTCCACGCTGCTGCGCCCGGACTGGCCGGTGACGTGCGTGGTGTACGACGACGAGACGAGCGCGCAAGCCAACGCGTTCGAAGCGGACGCGATCGCGGCGCTCGCGTTCGTGCTGCACCGCACGCTGGCGAGCGAACCGCTTGGGCGCGTGGACGCCGAGGGCCGTGAGCGTTCGCCCAGGGCGGATTTGTACACGCCCGAACGCTTTTGGGAAGACGGCTTGGGAATCGTCACGCCGCACAAAGCGCAAGTCGCGAAGGTGTTCGACGCGTTGCAACGCGCCTTCCGCGGACAGCGAACCGCGCGGGGCGCGCCACTGCCGCTGTCCGCGTTACGCTCGGCGGTGGACACGGTGGAGCGCTTTCAAGGGCAGGAGCGGGACGTGATCTTCGCGTCGTTCGGCGTGGGCGACCCGGACTTGATTCGTGCGGAAGACGCGTTTTTGTTCGATCTGCGGCGGTTCAACGTAATGGCGTCGCGGCCGCGCGTGAAACTCGTGGTGTTCGTGACGCGTTCGCTGTTGTACCACCTCAGTGACGATCGGGATGTCGTGCGTGACAGCGCGTTGTTGAAAAGCGTCGTCGACGGGTACTGCGATCAACACGAGTCGTTGCCCCTGCTGGGACGCACGGTGACCGTGCGGTACCGCCGATGGTAAGGCGGCGCCTGGAACGTTCATCGACCGCTGCGCAATGGGCGGACCGCGGGTGACGTTCCTTGCACAGGCGTGTGCGGCGGCTGACGCTTGTCCACAACTTCGATTCGCACACGCTCGGTCGACGTCCGGTGACCACGCTGTGAGACGCGTTAGTCCCGTCACCCATGCCGTTCACGTATCGAAGAACGCGGCGCAGAAGCGCGTTCGAGCAGACGCGGAACGTGGTGCACGCGTTCATAAATCGTGGCGAGCAACGAATCGCTGCAGCGACGTGACTGCCTGTCGGCGCATCCCGAGTTCGCCACGCGGCCGCCTCGCGGCGCAGCGGCCACCAGCTGTGCGTGACGGTCTGACCGTCGTCGCAACCGCGCCGTCCGCAATATCAGCATGTGTGACGCGTCGACATGAAGGCGAAGCGCGTGCGAGTAGATGTCAACGCTCGCAGCCGCACCCGGGACGGACTGCTGCCTCGGCGAACCGAGTTGGACGTCGCAATCACCTCGAACAGAATGGGGCGTCGAGCGTACCTCACCTCGGCGTGCGAGAAGCACGGCGCCTCGTTTGTTCACGACGCGTAGGGACACGACGCCGACGGCGCGTGCTTCACGGCGCGGTTCGCGCGTTCGGTGCGAGCGTTCGAGGTCAGTTGAAAGGTGGCGGTCGTACACGTGTGGCGATCATTCACACGTTTGGTGATGGCGGGCCGAGCGCGATGATACGAAATGCGTGCTCGTCGCGCGTGCGCACTGCGGAGGACACGTTCGAATGTAGCAGGGCGATTCATGTCGACGGCGCTTGGTGGCGCGTCGGTGAGGGTCGCGTGCGTTGAAGGGTCGTTTCTCAAGCGTGGCGGACCCGCGGCGTGGAATTCACGTGCGTTTCGTGCATCGTCGATGTCGCCGTGAGGTGCGGGTCCGGCGGGAAGCGTCGACGCGGCGTCACTACTTGACGTCGTGTCGACGCATCTTGGGGGTGGGTTCGATGTGGTCGTTCGCTTGCGGTGAAGGCGTCTTCGCGCGTGTCGAGTGCGTTGACGGTGTTGTTCGCGTGGGCATTTGTCAGAACGCTGCGAGACCCTTGATCTTATGATGAGGAGAATGAAGAAACGCCACTTCGTCGCCTTCACGCTTTTGATGAGCTCGGCGGCGGCCGCTTGTGGTGGGGCGCTCACCGCCGAACCACCGCCCACCTCGTCTCGTTTCGTCTTCCTCATCGACACGTCGGCCAGCATGCTCGGCGCGAACGAGTCGCCTGTGATCTTCCCACGCGTCAAGCAAGAACTGAAACGCTTTCTCGCGACGGCGCCCGCGAACACGGAAGTGCAACTCGCCACCTTCGACGCGGGTCTCACATTCACACGCTCATTTCGTTTGCCCGAGCAGCGGCAGCAGTTCGCGGGGTACGTCGACCGCTTGGACGCCCACGGTCGCCGCACGTTCATCTACCGTTCGCTGCAGACGCTGCTCGATCAACTGCCCGCCCGTGACGACGTCGCCACGACCTTGTTCCTGCTGACCGACGGCCACGACAACGACAGCGCGTCCTCCGCGCGCTTGCAGCAAGTGCTGCGATCCTACGCGCTACGCCGCGGCGCGTACGACTGGCTGTACTACGTGACGCTTGGTTTGCAAACGCCGCCCGACGTGGCAAGCCAATTGCAGCGCGTGCCGCGCACGCGCACGCTCAGCGCCGCGCCCGGGCAACTGCCGAGCTTCAGCGTCGTGCGCGTGCAACCCGCTCAACTCGACTTGGGCAACGTGAAACTCCACCCGAATCCGACGCGCACTGTGGCGTTGCGAACGCAAGGACGCACGGTGCCGTTGAGCGTACGCGTCGAATCGCCCACCCTCGAACGGCACGGCGCGTTCGTGCAAGCCACGCTGCGACCAGGTGCAACCGCGCGCCTGCACTTTCAATTGCGCAACACTGAGAACTTACCGGACGGCACGTACACGGCGAAGTTATGCTTCACCGCGCCGGAAGGTGCGATCGTGCAACCCGACGCCGTCGCGTTGAACCTCGCGTACCACCCGGCGGCCACGTACACGCTCACGTCGACCGCCACGGCCGTCACCGACCTTCCCCGCGGCGGCCGCACCCGCGTCACGTTCGACGTCAGCGGCAACTCGTGGGTGTCAACGCCCCTCACGGTGCGCTTGGCGGACGTGCCCGAAGGCTTGACTGGCACCGTGAACGGACGGCGTGAAGCGCTCGTCGAACTTGGCGAGCAGCTGACGGTGGAGTTGCGCAACGACCACCTTCCCCCGGGCGAGCACGTCAACGTTCGCCTTGCCGTGAGCGGACCACTTGACGCGGCCGTCCAGCCCGTCGCGCCGATCATCGTGCGGCAACCGTTGACGTGGTGGGAACGCTGGTGGTGGGCGGCGCTCGCCGCGATGATCGTTCTCAGCGCGTTGCTCACCCGCGGGTGGATCGCGCGTCGCCCGTGGGCGTACGCGCTGCTCGGCGACCGCCGACTGCCGCTTCGCGGTGAGCAAGCGACCCTCGACGCGCTCGGCGCTCACGTGCGCGGCGTGAAAGTGTCGCGTCGCGCCAACAGCGTCCGCGTGCGGCACCTGCCTGACGCCGTGCAACTCCTCGATGAAGGCTTCGACGTGAGCGCCGGCGAATCCATCGCCTTCGACACTTCCATTCAAGTGCTGCGTGACGGCGCCCACGCAGGCGACCTCACCTTCCGGCGTCCTTGAGGAGCATTATGAACCTGCCCGTTCACCATTTGAAACGCACCGTCCTGATCGGCTTGGGCGGCACCGGCAAAGAAGCGTTGCTGCACGCCAAACGCAAGTACATCGAGACCTTCGGGGAAATGCCGCCCCTCGTGTCCTTCTTGGTCATCGACACCACGAACGACAACGCCAGCAGCGTCCCCGCGCGCCGCCCGGATGGCGTCGTGGAAGACGTGAAACTCAACGCCAACGAGTTGGTGCACATCGTCGCGCGCGGCGCGAGCCAACTCCCGAAAGTCAACGACGAAGTGCGCGAGTGGTGGCCGCACAAAGCCTCCTTGAAGTCCAACATCATGTCCGGCGCGGGGCAAGTGCGTGCCCTTGGACGCCTCGCGTTGTTCGCCAACGCCAAAACCGTGTACGAAACGCTGCGCAACCTCCTCGCGGACGCGCGTGACTACAGCAAAGTGCGCACGCCCGCCGACGCGACCGCTATTTACGAGTCGCTCGGGCCGAACTTGACGGTGTGCGTCGCCGGCTCTATCGCCGGTGGCACCGGCTCAGGCACCTTCATCGACGTGGCGCTCATCTTGCGTGACCTGCTCAAAGACGAAGATCAATTGTTCGGGTACCTGGTGCTGCCCGACATCTTCACGCCCAATCCCGGCACGCAAAACGTCGAAGCCAACGCGTACGGCGCGCTTAAAGAACTCGATTACTTGATGAGTCGAGACGACAGTTGGGCGTACACCTTCGGCGGTCGACGCATCGAAGTGCACAAGAAACCGTTCGACATGACTTTCCTCGTGAATCGGCAAAATCGTGCGGGCAAGACGTTCAACGACAAGGAAAACCTCAGCGAGTTGATCGGCATCGGCATGTTCCTCGCGGGCGGACCGCTTGGCAAAGAACAAGCGGACATCTTCGACAACATCGTCGTGCAACTCACCGAAGGGCAAGGGCGTTTTTACGGCAAGACCGCGCACTACGCCAGTTTCGGCGCGGCCGAACTGCAGTTCGAAACGTCGAACCTTGATGTCGCGCGCACCCGCGAAGTGCTCGCGGAAGCGGCCGCGTGGCTGCAAACCCCGCAACGCCCGTGGTCGTGCGACACGCTCGCGTTGCAAACCCTGGACGCGGACGCCGCGCCGGACGTGCCGTTCCAAGCGGCGCCGCTGGACGACGCGCACAAAGAACAAGCCGCGTGGGCCGCTTGGCAAACGCAACTGGACGGCGTCGCGGCGCGCACGCAAGAACTGCAAGTTCGAGCGTGGCAACCGCAAGTCGAGCAGTGGACGCGTCAACTTGAAGAGCGGCTGCGCGCGGCGTTCAAGCAAGGCCACAGTTTCACCGACTTGCGCGTCGGCCTCGAACAACACGCGGCCGAGCTTGGCAAGCACCTGCACGCGTTGGAAGCGGCGCGGGACAAAACGCACGCGGAGTACACGGAACTCAAAGAGCGGTACACCACCCAAATTCGCGCGAACGTGCCTACGCGCACGAGCGGCTTTTTGAACTTGGGCGGTCGGTCGTCCGCAGCCGAGCCGGTCTTGACGCGCAAAGCCCTCGCGAGCGCGCGTGATCACGCGCAACGCGTCGGCATGAGCGTCGCGCGCGTGCACACGGTCGAGCGGTACCTCGCGCGCGTGCGCACGCACCTCACCGAGTTCGGGCAAGCGAGCGCGCGCGTCGCGCAGTGGTTCGCGGAACGCACCGGACAAACCCGCTTCGCGGCGCGCGCGTCCGCGTTGCCGCCCCGACCGTTCACGTTGACGTTGCCACCCGCGCACTTGCCGAGCGACCCGAGTCTCGTGACGGTGCGTGACACGCCCGCCGTGGCGCGGGTGCGCGGCATTGGCTTGGACGAACTGCTCACCGATGGGTACGCGCGCGCCCTCGCCACCGCCTTCGAGGAACGCGCGACGAGCACCTTGCGCGATTGGCTCGCGAACGCCGTCGCGCAAAACCCGATGGATCCGCTGCGGCGCGAAGTGGACCGGACGTTTCGTGAACTCGACGAGATCAGCGCGCCGTGCTGGGATTACCAAGACGCGTGGGTGTCCAACCCGGCCGTCGGGCACCTCGAGCAACTCAACATTCTCGGCGTGGCGGACAAACGCGACGAGCACGACCCGGTGCTCAGCCCGGTCGTGCAAGACGTCTTCGCGGGGCACTTGCACAAATTCCAATTGGTGTCCACCGGGGATCCGAACCGCGTGATCTTGTACAAGGTGGAAGCCGCGATTCCCGCGTTCGCGTTGGCGAACGCGCACGTGTACCGCGAGAAGTACGCGCGTCTCAGCGGCAACGCCAGTTACCACATTCACCGCGCGTGGGAGTCGCTGCCGGACCTCACGCCGCTGCCACACGTTGACGAAGCGCGTGAATTGTGGACGCGCGCGCGCGTTCTCGGGCACGTCAAAGTCGCCGTTGACACGGGCGCGTACCAATACCAATCGGATCGTGACGGCACGCTGCGCTGGTACCCGCTGCACCGCAGCGTCACCGCATCGTTCGACGAGTTGTGCCGCAACTTCTTCTTGTACAAGGAAATGGAGAAGTTCGTGGAACTCGAATGGTCGAAGTGGAGCGCGGATCAACAAGCGAAGAACCTCGAGAAGTTCTTGGCGTTGAGTTGGAACCTCGCGAATGACGCGGAACGCCCGGACGAAGAACGTGAATTCTTCCAAGCGCAAGCGTCGTGCACCGCCACCATGCTCGAACGCGTCCTTTCAAGCCGTTCGCATCGCATTCTCGACGACTTCACCGCACTGTTGGAGTGAATGATGCGTTTGCACCCGACCATCGTCGTCGCGTTTGAAGGCACGCCGCACCGATTGCTGCCATCGTTGGAGTGCGCGTGGCAAGAACGCGAAGGGCTGCTGCGCGAAAGCTTGGAAGTCACGCGTTCGCCTGAAGCGTTGACGCGCGCGCTGCGCGCGCTGCTGTCGCAAGAGCGGTTGCTGTCGCTGCGACGGCGAGGGCACGTCGTCGACCGAGCGGTGACCCTCGTGTGGCTCGCCGACGCGCACGACGAACACCTCATGTCGCACGTCAACCGCTTGCCCACGACGCTCGAGCAAGCGGACTGGGCCGGCTTGGAAGTGCGACTGCACGTGCTGCTGCTGCTGCCGGACGTCGCGGCCAGTACACCCGAACAGTGGACGCACGCCAAAGCGAACGTGTCGCGCCTCGAAGCGAGCGAAACGGCCGTGCCTGTCACGCGCGTGTGGCCGTTGTCGCTGCGTAACCAAGCGGACTTGTACTTGCAACACCCTGAGGACCTCGCGCCACTCGCGCAGCACTTCGTGGAGTTGTGCGTGCTCAGCGACGTGCCGCTCGGCCGCGTCACGCCGAACGGGCGCGACTGGGCCGCCTTGGGCATGTGCGCCCTGCACGCACACAGCGCGCCAGAAAGCGAATTGATCACGCGGCTGTGGTCGTCGTTGTGGCCACCGTCGAACGACGCGCTGCCCAGCGTCGCGTTGCCGCCCGACGTGCCCGACGCGACGTTGCCAGCGCCGGACGCGTCCGACGACGACGCGCACGCCGAACGCGCGTGGCGAGACGCGCTCACCACGGCCTTGCGGGCGCCACGTCAATTCGTGGACGAGCACCTCGCTCGGTACGACGAGCCGCTCCCGTGGGAGTACGGTCGAATCGCGTTGCAGCAAAGCCCCGCGCGACTGGCGGACATGGCGGCGCGTTTGGACCACGCGCTGGACGTGACCGCGCGGCAAGTGGACGCGGTCGTCGACGAGTGCGACCGCGCGGGCGGCGTGGAAGGCCACCGTGCGCGCTTGCGTCGCCTGCTCGCGCGGCAACGGCGAGGTCGCGCGGTGGACGACGCGACCGTGACGCGCCTCACCGCGCTGCTCGCCGACGTTGACAGCGCGCTCGCGTCGCACGACGCCACGTGGTTCGTGACGCACGACGACACGGCGCGTCGCGCACGCACGCAACTCACCGTCTTGGAGGAACGCCGCGCCGCCCTCCTCGCAAACCTCGCCGCCCTCGGACCGTCCACGCCCGAACCGCAAGGCTGCTTGGCGTTCTTGCTGCGTCCATTCACGAGGCGGCAACGACGCGCGCGTGCCGAACGCGAACGGCAACGCGACGCGCTGCAACGCTGTTTGCGGGCGTTACGCCGCGAACGGCACGAGCACTTCGGGAGCGTCGCGCGCGCCACGTGGCAGTGGGAACGGACGTTGCTGCGCTACCGCGTGCGCCTCGCGCACCTAGAAGCGTTGCAGCACGAACGCGCCCGCCTCACCGAAACGCAACGCGCGTTGCGACGCGCGACCGAACGGCCGCTCTCACCGCCCGCGCCGCACCCGTTGCGACTGCACGTAACGACTCCGGACGCGGTGCCGACCGTGGAGGTCGCCGCGGCAGCCGAGGCGCTACGACACCATGGCCTCGTGGAGTTGCTGTGGGACGGTGACGTCGACGACGTGCACGCGCGCCTCGCGCACACTGCCGCCGACTTGCGGCGCGCGCACCACGTGAACGTCACGGCGTTCACGGAGGACGTGTGGGCGGCGGCGCAACTCGCGGCCGCGCCGCGTGTCGCCGCGCACGACCGCCCAGGGCAGCAAGTCACGTTCGCGGTGCTCGGCAACGCCGCGCCTCCCCCACTGCCCGGACCGGCGTGGACGTCACCCACGTGGTTCGCGGGTGAAGTGCTGCTGCTGCAAGTGCTTGAACCGCTCGGTCCTGACCAACTGCTCGGCTTGAACGGCGGCGCGTCGCCGTCCACGACCGCAGAACCAAACGACGTTCCACCTCCCGCGCCGCCTTCACCGCCGAGTGAAGGCGCTTCATCGCTGATTCAAACGTTGCTCGCGACACGATGACGACCGTGCCGCACGGCCGTTCGTTGCGCACGTCCTTCCCAGTGCGGCGGTCACGGTGTTTCGCGTGCTGAGGTTCACCCCGTCGTCGGTCCACCTCGAATGCGTCACAGTACCTCAGCCCGCCAACTGGCGGGCAAATTCATGAGGAGCAAGGTTGCCCAGCGAGCTGTGCGGCCGAATGTCGTTGTAATCCTGCCGCCACACGGACAAGCTCAACCGCGCTTGCGGCAAGCTCAAAAACCAGTGCGTGTTCAAGAACTCGTCTCGCATCCGCCCATTGAAACTCTCAATGTAGGCGTTCTGCATCGGCTTGCCCGGCTCGATGAATTCCTGTTTGATGACGTGCTCGAAGGCCCACGAGTCAAGCGCTTTGCCCGTGAACTCCGGCCCGTTATCGCTCAGCAACACCTTCGGCTTGCCCCGCTCCTTCACGGCCTCACTCAGCAGGCGCACGACGACCGCGCCGGGAATCGAGGTTGCCGCATAACTCAACACGCACTCTCTCGTGCAGTCGTCGACGACGTTCAGCACGCGAAAGCGCTGCCCGCTGGCGAGTTGGTCGGTCACGAAATCCTGCTCCACCGCTCATTGCGATTGCCCGGCGGCGGGGTGAGCACACGCCCCCCAGCGGCCCCCTTTCTTCGGGTCTTTTTGCGGACGGCCAGGCCGAGCGAGCGGTAGACCCGGTAGACCCGCTTGTGGTTGACGACCTCGCCGTCGCGGCGCAGCAGGACGTGCAGGCGTCGGTAGCCGAATCGAGGTCGATCGACGGCCAGCTGCTTGAGCTTGTTTTCCAGCGCCGCGTCGTCTTTTTGGCTTTCGTAGCGCTGCGTCGAGCGGTGGAAGCCAAGCATCTTGCACGCACGACGTAAGCTCACCCCGAACTGGTCGCGCACGAACTTCACCACGCGCTTTTTGACGGGTGTTTGGGCGTGCGGCGTGGCGTCGGGGTCTACCACTTTTTTCCGACGACCTCCTTGAGAATGCTGTTGTCGAGGGCGAGGTCCGCGACGAGCTTCTTCAGGCGTCGGTTTTCTTCTTCGAGGGCTTTGAGCCGCTTGGCGTCGTCGTGCGTCATGCCGCCGTACTTGGCTTGCCAGCGCTGAATGCTCGTTCGCGCGACGCCAACTTCACGGGCGACCTGCTCGATCGTCTGTCCGGCTTCGACCTTGGCGAGGATGTCGAGGATTTCTTTCTCGGTGTACTGCTTGCGTTTCATGCCCTCTCCTTCTGGACCATCGTGTCCTATTCGGAGTGGGCCGACAAACCGGGTTCACGTCAAACCTCAGACGGCGCAGCGCTCGTCACGCGGGTGTGGTCGTGGGAAGCTCGGTGGGCATGTGCGCTTGTACGGACGGGCGGGCAGTGAAAGACTACCGTTTGGAAGCGAGGTTACATGACTCACTTGAACGACACGCCTTCGTGGAACGCGACCGGCGAGGAGCGCGTTTCGACGCGTGCACCGCGCGCCGTGGCGGACGGCAGCACGCACTTCGGGAACACCCCGTTGGATTTGATGACGCGTTTACGCGTAGCGAGCGGGAACGACACGCTCGACGAGCAAGGTGCGCGGCGTGTGATCGCGCAACTCGGACTGCAGCAGCGCGAAGCGCTTCTCGCGGAACTTGAGGAGCGTGATCGTGATGACACGGCGCGCGTGTTGAACGTGGCGCGTGAGCACGTCCCGAACATCATTTACAGTGGCGTGCGTCGCGCGGCGGCGTTACTGCGCGGTGACACGGTGAGTGTCCGCGCGCAACCGCACCTTGGCATTCTAGGTAAGATGCGTCGCGCGCTCAGCGAACCGGACCTTGACGAGGTGAGCGCCGTGGAGTTCGCGCGTGAACTGGGCGGCGCGGGCGGGGCAGTGCTCGTCGCTCGTCTCGAAGGGTTCAGCATCGTCGAGGTGGCCGCGCGGGACGGCACGACGGCCACGAGCGTCAACAAGCTCGAGCAGCGGGCGCTGGCGGAACTCGCCGAGCGCTTGGGTGAGCGAAGCGTGACGAGCTCGTCGTGCGAACGCATGGTGTCACTTGAAGCGTGGTGGCCGAACCGCACGACGAGCTTGGGCATGGCGCGCCGCTTGGCGCAAGATTACCGCATCAGCGGCCTTCAGCACGTGGTGGGCGTGAACGGCGGCATTCACATGACGATCGTGCCGGAAGACGCACGGGTGCTGGCGACGTTCGAAGCGACGCCGCCCGTGCCGAGCGCGTACGTGACGCTTGAAGTGTGGGCGGATGCGCGTGGCGTGAGTTACAAGATGGCGACGGACTTGGCGGCGGAAGGACGCTTGCGGTCGATCGTGCGGGCGCGCGCACGTCTGGCCGTGCACCGCGACGAGCCGTTGCCGGACGCGGTGGCGCGCACGTTGAGCGCGGCGGATCTGGCGCGTGTCGCGCGGCAACTCGGGCGTGACGCGATCACCGCCGAGGAGATTCGCGTGTTGGTGCACGCGCATCAAGATCGATTGCGTGAACGTGACGTGCAGATTTTGCAGTGGCGCTTCGATGAACGCGGACCGGCGACCCTCGAGGAGATCGGGCAGGTGTTGGGGTTGACGCGTGAACGCGTGCGGCAACTCGAAGCGAAAGCGTTGCAGCGCCTCGCGAGCTTGCCTGCGCCCGTGACGTCTGACGGGCGTCCGCTGACGCCGAGCACGCGGGACCTGGTGGACAAGCCGATGCCGCCGCCGCCGCTTGCCGACTTGCCGTACGGAGAGCCTGACGACGAGCTTGACGGTGAGGCGAACGGTGAGCCGGACGATGCTTCAGCGCACGGGGAGGACGTGCCGCGCGGGCGGGAGTACCTTGATCATGACGCGCTCGCGCGGTTGCTGCGCACGTCGAGGGAAACGGCGGGCATTGCGTTGGAGGACGTCGCTGATTGGACAGGCGTGAATGTGTTCGATCTCACCGCGTGGGAAGTGGGCGCGGCGTCACCGGACGTCGCGTCGATCGTGTTGCTGGCGGAGTTGTACGGCGTGAGCACCCTCGCGTTGCTTGCGCGGGTCATCCGCCCTGCCGAGGCAGGACGGTGAACGGCATGATCGACGCTTCAGCGGATCTTGTCGTGGATGACGGCACGTTTGAAGGGGTGGTTCGAGTGGACGTGCGGCCGTGAAGTTTGAACGCGTCGCGCTTCCGTACGCGATCGCCGCGATTCAAAGTACGTCAGGCGCGTGGACGGCGCGTGTACATGACAATGACGGCATCGCGTGGCTGGCGCTGGAAGATGAACACCGCGGCTTGACCGTGCCCATCTCGCCCAGCGTGGGGCGCTTTTCGCCAGGTGAGCGTGGTGACGCATCGTTCGCGTGGGAGATTCTCGCGCGCGTCAAAGGCGCGTTGCGTGACGTGGACGAAGACGACACGTACGGCGGCTTCAGGCGGCTCGGTCTGCTTGACGCGTCCGGCGATTTCGATCACGTGCCCGAGCGGGATGACGCGTGGTGGGACGCGTTGACGCGCGCGGCGTTCGACGTACCCTTGGACGCGGCGTTCACGCCGGTGGTGGTGGTGAGCGTCGCGCGTGCGCCCGAGGAGCCGAGCGTGACGTGGCGCGCGTGGGCAGCGCAGTGAGATCGTGCACGTGCGGTACCGCGATGGGGTGTTTCGCGTGAACGTCGACGCGCGTGACGTGTTGTGCCGCGCGATTGGCGGGCGGTACGCGTCGACGATGAGTGACGCGCGCATGCGGGCCGAAGCGCGTGGCGCGCTTGACTTTTCCCGGTGGCGCCCGTGACGCGCGTGCGAGGTTCGATGACGTCGCCGATTGAACGGCGTTCGTGCACCGCGTCACTGCGCGAAAAGTTGCGCGGCCGTTCGACGTCCAGCACAGCCTTTTCAAACACCCTCTAGCGGCGAAGTGCTCAATCGTCATAAATGACTTCGACGCGGCCATCGTCATACACGCGGCACAACACGCTGACCACTTCGTCTGTGTAGGCGTTCTTGAGCTTTGGACGCCACCACCACATGTGCCCGTTGCCCCACGTCGTGTTGCGGATGCGGCGGTCCATGAGCTCTACGTAGCTGCCTTGCTCGATGACTTCGTTCCAACGTTCCAGGCCGAAGTCTTTCGCCACGCGCGTCATGCACATCTGTTGGGCTTGGAAGCTGTCGTACGGCCCTTCTTCGGCGCGGCGTTGCGCTACCCTCGCTGCGTCGTCACGCGCTCGTAGCTGTTCGAGGGCGCGTGCTTCGGCTTCGCGCTTCGCGGCTTCTTGACGCTCGCGTTCTTGACGTTGCCCTTCCTCGCGGCGCTCGCGTTCTTGGCGCTGCACCTCCTCGCGTTGCCGCTGCTGCTTGACTTGGGCGCACGCTTCAGCAGCGAGTTGCTCGGCCATCGCTTGCTCCGCTGCCCGCTTTGCCTCGGCGGCTTCGCGTTCGGCGTGGGCGACAGCTTCACGGCGAGCCAACGCGGCTCGTTCGAGGCGGCGTGCTTCGAGTTCGCGCGCCTCCGCTTGCCGTTGAGCGGCGACGGCGAAGGGCGTGCAGGCGGCGACGAGCACGAAGCCCACCGCGAAGGTGAGCTGTTGAGCGCAGCGAGGTGTCACGCCGCGTCCGACTTGCACGCGTCGCACGAGGGCGCGGAGCGGCGAACCGAGGACCGAGATGTGAAGGAGTACCGCGCCGAGCATGAACACGATCAGCGGCGCGCTCCAGTGCCACGTCATCATCCACGCGATCACGGCGAGCCAAGTGGCGTACACGGCGGCGAGGATGGCCAGGGCAGCAGGCGACAGCTTCACGCGGTCCTCCGCGCAAGGTGGGGGTGTTCGGTCTTGCTCGGCGGGAAGGCAGGTGTGGAGGCCGCGAGGGCGAAACGGCTGAGGTGAACGACGAGGGTGAGGTTGGGCATGGCTTCTCCGTGAAGGCGAGCATGACGCTCGCTCACAACATTCGAACGCTCGCTAGTCTTGTAGTAAGTAGACTTGCCACTGCAAGTCGCGTCTTCGTGAGCGCCCTGAAAGCCTGAAGGGATGCCAAGCCGAGGCGACACCCCCTCCCCCTCTGCCGACGACCACGCGGTGATGCAGCACGTCGGCGCGCGCATCCTCGCGTTGCGGCACGCGCTGAGCCTGAACCAAGACGAGTTCGCGCATCGGGCCGGAATGCACCGCAGTTACGTGACGCAAGTCGAGAACGGGCGCAAAGACCTGCGAATTACGACCTTGCAGCGCGTCGCCGTGGCGTTCGGCTTGCAGTTGCACGAACTGCTCGACCCGAGCTTCGTGTTCGATGCCGATGAGCTGCACGCCAAACGCGACGACGCGTGACGAGCGAGCAGCGAAGCAAATTGTGTATATCGCGATTTGGGCATGGTGAGCTTGGCGTGGAACTTGCCATGGAAGGGCTGCGCGGAGTACCAAAAAGCGAAGGTCAGCGACGTTCGAGCGCGCGCTTTATCTGGGCACCACGGTGCTTGTGGCACCAAATGGCACCGAATGGCACCCAAAACATGAATCGGTCTCAAAACTCGTTCAATGGGTAGCGTCATGCTGGAGGTGTGGAACTGACCGAAGCGCAATGGAAGATCATTGAACCGCTCTTCCCACCACCCAAGCCCACCGGCCGACCACGCCACGACGACCGCATGGTGCTTGAGGGCGTGCCGTGGGTCGTGCGAACTGGAGCGCGTTGGAAGGACCTCCCGACGCGCCTTCCTGCGTACCAGACGTGTCACTGCCGCTTCCAAGCGTGGGTGCGCTCAGGAATGCTCGACCGCCTCCTGCAAGCGTTTTACGAGGACCTCGTCGAGCGCGGACACGTCAACCTGGCCGAGTGGCTCATCGACGGATCCTTCGTGCCCGCCAAAGGGGGGGCGATCGTATCGATGACGGTGCCCGAGGCAAGGGCTGCAAGATCATGGCAATCGCGGACGGCGCTGGTCAACACGAACGCTCTGCACCTCGCCGTTGCTGCACCGCATGAAGTTACCTTGGTCCACGACACTCTTGATCCTGCCTTCGGCCTCGATCATCCCGCTCGACTGATCGGTGACACAGCGTACGACAGTGACGTGCTCGACGAGCAGCTGGCGGCCGAGGGCATCGAGATGATCGCGAGGAACCGCAAGAACCGGACCAAGACGCAGGATGGACGACCCTTACGTCGCGCGAAGCGACGCTTCCTGGTCGAGCGGTTGTTCGCCCCGAGCGACAGCGAGGGGAAGCTCCCATCGTGAAGCTGGAGGAACATCGGCTCACTCGCGTTCGCCGCTTGGTTGCAGCGGTTCCGGCGAGTGGTTGTGCGATATGAACGCTTGGCCGACAACTACCTCGGCATGGTTCAGCTCGCCGCTATGGTCATCCTGCTCAGGCAGTTTTGAGACCGGTTCGAAGCCGCCAGGGCTCCAACGTCGCGAGTTCAGCGTCGTCGAGCACGACCGTCACCGGCACGGTCGTCTTCGATGCGGCCGTGCGGGGAACGTCACGCTCGATGACCGTGATCAGCGGTTGCACCACCAGCCGCAATTCCCGCGCGAGCAGCGGCGTGGGCACGTCGGGCAGGTCGTACTGCCAAGCGAGCGCGCTCGTCGGCATGACGAGATCGACGGACAAGGCGTCGCGAAGGGTCGGGGCGCAAGCGTGTAACACGTCGCGCAACGATTGGTCGTTCATGATTCGAGCCTACACGGGGGGTCCTTGATGACTTTTCGTCGCGAACCCATCGCGCCACCGAAACTCATCGCCTCGTCGTTCTTCCCCGAACATCGAATGAACGCGCGGCTGACACGACGCGATGACAGCAGCGCTCCTTGTGCGGCGGCGTTGCCCGTTTCATAGCGGGCAACGCGACTCATCAGCAGACTTGACTGCGCATCACGACGCGGGTGCGATTGCGAGGCACGCTGCTGTCGTCCAGGGCCACCGTCGGGCAAATGCCGCTCGGCACGCTCATGAGACGCCTTATAACGAGGTGTGCGCTTCGTGCTTCTGTCCGACACCCACGGTTGTCACCGTGACGTTCGCGTGCCCGACGGGGACGTGCTCGTGCACGCGGGCGACGCGACGCACGCCGGTTCGCGCGAGGAACTCGAGGACTTCCTCGCTTGGTTCGCGTCGATCGGGAACTTCGAGGCGCGCGTGCTCGTCGCGGGAAATCACGACGTGCTGTTCGAACGTGACCCGATACTCGCGCGGTCGCTGCTGCCCAGGAACGTCACGTACTTGGAAGACGCCGGCGTGACCGTGCGCGGCGTGCGCGTGTGGGGTTCGCCGATCACGCCGGTCTTCGAAGAGTGGGCGTTCATACGCGCACCAAGGGAAATCGACGCGCATTGGCGGCGCATTCCGAGGGACGTGGACGTGCTCGTCACGCACGGCCCGCCGTTGGGCGTGCTCGACCGCCTCGCGGACGACTCCGCGAACGTCGGCTGTCCGAGCTTGCTCGCGCGCGTGAACGAGGTGCGGCCGCGCTTACACGTGCACGGGCACATTCACGCGCGGTACGGACAGCTCATGCGAGGCGCGACCCTGCACGTCAACCCCGCGGTTTGCGATGACGGGTACGCCGCAGCGCACGCGCCGATCGTCGTGAACCTTGAAGCGCGCATGATCGCCGCGCGATGACCGAGGCAACTCCCGTCGAGTTGCCTTGAACCGCGTTGACTCCACGGCCGGCCGCCGTTGCGGTGAAGCGCGTGTAGATCTCGGCGCGCGTTCGCCGAGCGCCCTTCAACAAACCGTTCCATGAAGTGCGGCGCGCCGCTACGAATCGGAGGCTGCCTGCAAGTAAGCGCGTAAAGCGTCGGCGGGAACCAAGTACCGCCGCCCCACGCGCACGGCGCGAAGCGCGCCCGTGCCGACAAGGCGGTACGCGGAGTTGCGGCTCACGCCGAGCACCTCCGCCGCTTCTAAGATCGAGTACGATAGTTTCCCGGACGGCGCTTCGGACGGAGAAGGCAAACGGCTGCTTAAGTGCGCTTGCAGTTCTTCGCGAATGACGCGGCGAAGAAGGTCTTCCAACGCAGCTTCGAAAGTGCTCATGCTTTGAGTTGTCGCAAAATCGGCGGTTGAACGCAACTTATGACGCGTGCGGCCAGAAGGGTGCTCGACGCGTTTCACCGCGCGAACGCTTCGCTTCGTGAGCGCCAGCTGCCGAGCGGGAGACGTTCACCTCGTGTGCGTTTGGTGTCGACCATGGAGCGGCGCGCGGGTATCGTTCGGCATGACACGCGAATGGTTCGGTGTGACGAACGCGGCGAGTGTTCCCAGTGACGTGGCATGGCAACTGCACGCGTTGCTCGATCATGCGAAAGCCGGGCGGTGGTCGTCGATGCTGCAACTGCTGGAGCAGCGTCCGCAGTGGGTGAACGCCACGAGGTTGGGCGGCGCGTCAGGATTCACGCCGCTGCATCAAGCGGCGTACTTGGGCGCGAGCGTCGACGTGGTCGAGCGGTTGCTGACGCTCGGTGCGTTCAAGTCGTTGCGCAGCGCGCAGCGACAACGACCCGTGGACGTCGCTCGGCAGCGCGGTCACCATCACTTGACGGCGTTGCTCGAACCGCCGACGCACCTCGTGTCTCCTTCGTTTCTGCAGGACGTCGAGGAGCTCGTGCACACCGTGATCTTGGGTCGCGCGGCCGCGTTGGTGCAGCAGCATGGCGTGCGGTTGCCGCCGTTGGACGTTTTGCTGGAGTTGCAGCCGTCGGAGCTTTGGGTGCCGATTCCAGGGATGTACGGCGGTTTTCACGTGCGCTTGGCCGTCATCGCGGACGAACCGATCGTGGTGATAGACAGTTGGGTGCGCGTGGTGGGCGGCTCTCAAGAACGGCGGCTCGTGTCACGCGCGGGCGTCGCCGTTCTGCACTTGAGCGATCCTGTTTGAAATCGACGCTCCGCGCGCAAGGAGCGCGCGGGGTCATGCGTGAAGGTCACGGCGGGTCATGACCGAGGACCGCGAACGCTGCTTGGCGTTCGCGGTCCTCGGTGCCTTCAGCGTGGGCGTTACGCGGTGGGTTCCTCCGCGAGCGGCGCGTCGAACAGCGATGGCGCGGGCGGCTCGGCGCGCCCGGGCGTCGTGGCGTCGTCATTCGACAATGCCACGGCGCGTTCGAGGACTTGCCGCGCTTTGAGGGTGAGGCGTTGCGCGCCGTACGCGTGCAGCACCCGCCGGAACAGCAACGCTTCGTCGTTCGCGTCCGCGAGGAACGGTTCGCGGCGCAGCAACTCCATCATGAACGCGCGCACTTCCGACGGCGGGACGTCCCCGAAGTCACGCGGACCGCGTTCACGCAGGCGCACGGGCGGCGTGTTCGCGAGGCGCACGATCTTATCGATCTGCCCGGGGCGCTGCCACTCGTCGACTTGCACGAACACACCGCCGCGCACCGCTTTGGCGACCGCGCGGTTGAGGAGGCTTTGCACGGTCTTGCCGAGGTTCACGCCTGCCGCGCGCGCGTACGTCGCGTACGCCAGACGGCACGGCATCGGTCCTTCCACGGCGAGGATGTCGCGCAGCGCGTCGATGACCGGATCGAGCGAGTCGAGGGAGCGTGGATCCGGCAAGGTGCGCGCCGTCCAGTGCGTGTACGCGGGCAACGTGAACGCGTCCGGGGTGGCGCCGATCGGTTCGTTCGGCGTGACGGGCGTGTCCGGGTCGTTTGGCGTGTCGATCACGCTCACGGCGTCGGTCGAGCCGCCCATGTCGATGGGCTCGGCGAGCGTGACGGCCTCTTCGCGCGGCGTGAAGTTACGCGCATCGCCTTCCGGGTACACGCCGCGCGCGTCCAGGGTGCGCCACAAGTCGTCGAGGGCGGACGCCGGGTCGCGCGCGTACGTGCTGCCGCGCACCCGCCAAAACTGCATGCCTGCCCGCTCCAGCGTCTGCTGACGGTGCAGGTCGTCGCGGTACTTGTCCGGGCCGTGCCAGCGGTCCCCATCGCACTCCACTGCGAGGCGGCCGCGCCGGCCTTCCACGACGAGATCAATGCGGTACCCGTTGAGTTCGTACTGCGGCAGCACGCGGTAGCCGCGCTCGGCGATGTCGAGGTACACGTCCACTTCGAACCAACTGTCGAACGGCGCGGGCGGCGCGGCCCGACCCCGACCGGGCCGCGCGGCTTGCTCACGCAACTCCAGGACACGCCTGGCTTCCAACGGCGTGGCGGCGTGCACTTCCGGGTCGCCCGCGTGACGAATGAGGGACGCGCGCAAATCGTCCGGATGGAGGTCTTCGAGGGTGACGCTGTGAACCACCCACAGTTGATCGCGCGCGCGACTCGCGGCGACGTTGTAACGCGGTTGGAAGAGCGCGTCGTCCCGTGAACGCTTCGTTGCTCGCCGTCCGTCGGTGGGGCTGTCGACGACGCTGAGGAAGATCACGTCGCGTTCGTCACCTTGGAAGGAGTAGGCGTTGCCGCACACGACTTTGCGGCGTTCCAGTTCCGCTTCGGGCACTTCCGCGCGCAGCATCGTCGCGATCTCCTCCGCTTGACTGTCCCCGACGAGGCTGATCACGCCGAAGGTCTTCCCGGCGTACCGCGGGTCGGCCAGGCACGCTTTGAATTGATCGACGATCGCGCGTGCTTCAGCCGGGTTGACTTTATCGCCGCGCTTCGCGAGGGTGTAGCCGCCGTCGACGTGCCGCGCGACGAGCGGCGCGAGGCGGTCCGCGCCAAACTGCCGCAGCGCGATCAGCGGTTGGTCGGCGTAACTGAGACCGCTGGAGAACGCGATGATTTCGGGCATGCAGCGGAAGTGTTCGCGCAACCCAATTTGCGGAGAGTACGCGTACGCGCCGAAGCCGAAGAGGCTCGCTTTGCGGTCCCCGAGGATCTCCGGCGCGGGGAAGTCGTACAGGTACTGCTTCACGAGCGCGTCGACGCGTTCGAGTTGAATGCCGACACCTTCAGGTTCGATTTGCTTGTCGTCCCCGACGATGATGATCTTCTTCGCGATGAACGCCAGGAAGAGCGCTTCCGGGCCTGCTTGGGACGCTTCGTCGACGATGACGACGTCGAACATGCCAGGCGTGAGGCGAAACGTCTCGGCGACGAGGTGCAGCGGCATGATCCACGCGGGAATGGCGGTGCGAGCGTCCTCAAGGGCTTCGCGAGCCGTTTGACGGTGCCGTTCGGCGTGCTTGCCGGTGCCTTTGCCGAGGCGGCGCATCGCCGTTTGCCAGCGCACGAGCGCTTGCTGTTCGCGTTGCGTGAGACGGTCGAGGGTGCTCGACCACGCTTTAAGCGCGGCGAGGTCACGCAGCGTATCGCGGATGTCTTGTCGGCACGCGGCGAGATCGGCGCGCACGTCGACTTCCGTGTCCGGGTTGGCGAGTTCCGTGAGGCGCGCGTCGGCGCGCATCCACTGCCACGCGCGTTCGAACGTCGCGAGGCGCGTCGTCCACGCGTCATCGCTCGCGCTGGGCGTGAGTTCGTCCGCGAGGGCGGGCGCGGCCGCGTTGAGGCGGTCGAGCAGCGCGTCTCGCTCGTCGAGCTGCGCTCGCCGCCCGTGCAGGTGCTGCAAGCGTGTGTACGCCGCGCCGTACGCGTTCACGTCGCGCGCGTCGATCGCGTTCCGTAGTGCGCGTGCGACGTCGTGTGCGTCCGCGCTGGTGAGCAGCGCGTCGAGGGCGGGCAGGAGGTCTTCGAGGGTGCGGCGGCGCGCGGCCGCGTCTTCCTCGGCGGTCGCGGCGCTCACGGCGCGTTCGAGCGCGGCGAGGTCGTCCGCGTGCCACCAGCGCGGTTCGGGCAAGCCGGGCACGGCGCGCACGGCGCTGCGCGCGGCCTGCAAGAGGAGTGTGAGCGCGGCGAGGTCGCGCAGCGCGGCGTGCTGCTCGGCGAGGCGCGTGACGCGTTGCGGCCACGTGCCCGTGACGGTCACGCCGAGCGATTGCCACGTGCTTTCGAGTTTCTCGAACGCCGCGGTGAGCGCGAAGTGATCGAGGAGGTCTTGCAGCGCCTCGGGTGTGCTGGCGGGTCGCCCGGCGATTTTGACGTCGTCACGCAGGTACGCGCGGTTCTTGACGGCGGCGGGTTTCACGAGGAAGTTGCCCCACCCGCCGCCCGCCTTGAGGTGCTCCAGCAGTGTGTGCGCGTCGTGCCGCACGGCCGCGCGATCCCGGCCTTCAAGGCCGCTGAGGGTCGTTTCGTCGAGCCACGCGGCGCGCGCTTGCACGCGCGGCAGCACGTCGTCACCGTGCGTGAGGACGTCGTGCCACACGCCGCCTTGCCCTTGCAGCGTCGCGTCGATCGCGCTTGGCAGCCACGCCAGCGGTCGACGCCGTTCGCTTTCGATGGCGGCGCTGAGCGCGCTGAGCGCGCGCGTCAACTCGTCGCGCACGTTTGCAGGTGCGCCGCGCAGCAGCGGGTAGTGCGGATGCGCGCGGGCCGCTTCACGCGTGGGCGCCTCGAGTTGCGCGTGTTGCTCGGCGCGCACGAAGCGAATGAAGTCTTCGGGCGGCACTTGCCGTTCGAGCGGCGGCAACGCGCGGCGCACGTCGCGCGCTTCATCGCTCGTGACGTCGCGCAGCAACGCCAGCATTCGCTGCGCGTCGCTCGTGGACAGGGGCGCGTCGACTTTTGGCGCGCCGAGGTCCGCGATCCACGAGAAGGCGTCTTCTTCGGCGCGCAGTGCCTGCCCGATGCTTTGCGCGCTGCCGCGGTACCCGAACAAGTCGAGGTCGTCCGTTTCCGCGCGGCGAATGTCATGAAGCGTGTCCAGCGAGCGGTCTTCGCGTTGCCGCAGCGTTTCGAGGTTGCGTGACAACGCTTCGAGTTGCTCGCGTTCGCTCCACGGGGTGCGGTGCGTGGCGCGCTGCAGCACTTCGTGCACGGACTGCTCCATCATGGCACGCGAGCCTTCCTCGCCGCGCAAGTGCGTGACGCACAGCGCCGCGAGTTCCGCCGGGAACTTCTCGCGCAGCACCTTGAGGGCGCGGGCGGTGTGGCTCGTGACGAGCACGCGTTGATTCGTCGCGAGCAGGTGACTGACGAGGTTGACGATCGTGTGGGACTTGCCGGTGCCGGGCGGGCCTTGTACGAGCACGCCTTGCTGCCGCCGCAAGCGCCGGATGATGTCGAGTTGCGCGTCGTTGGCGGGCAGCGGAAAGTACACTTCGTCGCCGCTCTTTCCGCTGCCGCTCGTGTGGTCACCGGACGTGGAGTGCGCATCGAACTTCTCCACGAAACTCGCGAGGTTCGGCACGCCGCTCAACGCGGGCAGTTGCCGCAAGATGTCTTGGTACGCGGCGGTGAGGCTGCGCTCGCCGCGGCGCCGTAAGATCAACGCGGGCGCGAAGTGCACGACGGGGTCGCTGGTCACGTCGCGCGGCGTGAGGTCCGCGTAGTACGCGCCGCGGTCACCGGTGGCGTTCACCCACGTTTCGAGCAACCCGGGAATCGTTTCGGCGCTCCAAAGGTCTTCGCCTTGCTCGATGAGCGCCAAGGCGATGGCTTCTTGCACGCTTGGCGCGGGGCGTTCGTTCGGTTCGAGCATGTCCTGCTCGAGGGTGGTGCGCGCCCCGTCACCGGCGGCCGTGACGGTGAGGATGCCAGCGAGCGCGTCGAAGTGCAAGTTCGCGCTGGCCGTCAGCAGGTGCCGCCGGACGTCCGCGCCGTCCGGCGTGCGCCACGCGAGGTACCCGAGGCCAAGGCGAAGTTCGTACGTCTCCCCGAACGCTTGCAAGTCCTGGTGGAACTTGAACAACTTCGAGTACACGTCTTGCACGCTTTTCACGCGGCGGTCATCGGTCGCCCACGCGTTCCAAGTGCGCTGGTATCCTTCCCACGCGGTGAGCAGGTGCGGTTGCTCGTCGAAGAACAGCGTCTCTTGAATGGTCTTGGGCCGCAAGTCATCGTCGATGATCTGCGACTCCACGATGACTTGCGGCCGCACGGTCGGCGCTTTTCGGCTGTCATCGAACGGTCCGACCGCCCAAGCCTTGAGCGCGTCCGGAAGGATCGGGGCGAGCGTGAACTTCGGTTTGCGCACCGACACCCACTCGTCGCCGGCCGCTTCCGGTAGAACGCGCGCGACATTGCGAACTTCAGGTTCTTGCGGCAGCGCATGCAGCCACAGCAACGTGTCGTTGTCGCTGGTGCGTTGCGGTTTGGCTTTCAGCAACGTGAATTCTTGGAGAAACCGGAACAAGCGTTGCGTTCGGTCGTGGGTGGTCGCGGCGTCCATGCATCTCCTTCAGCGAACCTCGCGGTCGCGGTTCGTTCGAGGATATAACGCGCGGCTCACGCACCGCGGCGCGTTTGCCCGCGCGCATCCCAGCGGCAGGTCACGCTTTCACATCGACACAACGAGGCGCGCCGCTCCTTGACGATCAACTCGGCCTCGAACGCGTCGAACAACACCTGGTGAACGCTGGTGTGCTCCCAGCCGTGGAGGTCCGCCCGGAACGCTTCCACGTTCTCACCGTGCCGAACAGCTAGAAATTCGACGCGCGGCAAGTGTGGCGTCGAGTGCCGACGACGTGCCGTACGCTGAAGATCGAGCGCAAGGCACGCCACCACCCCCTCTTGACGCGACGACCTTCCCGACCTTCGAGAAACGAGTTGAACGTGACGCATTCCCTTTCGAACACTTTTTACCGCGAGTACGACCTCACGCGGGCGCGCGCGCGCGCCTCGCCGAAAGAACCCGCGGCGCATCAACGCGAAGCGCTCGGCAAGCTGCGCGCGTGGTTCGACGCGCCGCACACCTTGAAAGGCGGGATGCTCGTACTGCCCACCGGGGGCGGCAAGACCTTCACCGCCACGCGTTTCCTTTCCAGCGTCGCGCTCTCGAAGGGGTACAAGGTGTTGTGGCTCGCGCACACGCACCACCTGCTCGAGCAAGCCTTTTACAGTTTCGGCCCGCCGCCCGGGCGGGACGCGGACGGGTACGAAGTCGGGCACGTCACAGGCAAAGCGCAACTGCGGGTACGCGTCGTGTCCGGCACGCTCGGGCACGGTCGCGCGCACGACGTGAAAGGCAAGGACGACGTCGTCATCGCGACGCTGCAGACGATCGCTCGAGCGTACGGTGACGCGCGCTTGCGCGGCCTGCGAGACTTCGTGGCGTCCGCGAACGGCAAGTTGCTGGTGGTGTTCGACGAAGCGCACCACGCGCCCGCCCGCAGTTACCGCCGCTTACTCGAAGCCTTGCGCGCCGACGCGCCGAACGTGACGCTGCTGGGCCTCACGGCCACGCCAACGTACGCGAACGCGCGGTCACAAGGATGGCTCGCGAAGCTCTTTCCGCAAGGCATCGTGTACCAAGTGAGCGCCGCGCGCCTGATGGCGCAACGCGTGCTCGCCAAGCCCGTGCTGCACGAAGTGTCCACGAAGGTCACGCCGACCTTCGATGACGCCACGTTCCGCGCGTGGGCCGGGTCGTACCGGGACTTGCCAGAGTCGGTGGTGGAGGACCTCGCGAAGAACCGCGAACGCACCGCGCTCATCGCGGATACGTACGCGCAGCACCGCGAGCGGTGGGGGCAGACGATCATCTTCGCGGATCGCTGGTATCAATGCGAGCAGTTACGCGCGCTGCTCGAAGCGCGCGGCGTACGCGCCGGAGCGGTGTACTCAAGCGTGGACGGTCGTTCAAGCGCCGCGGAACGTGCCGAGCGCACGCACAGCGACACGCACGCGACGCTCGACGCGTTCCGGCGCGGTGAGTTGGACGTACTGATCAACATTCGCATGCTCACGGAAGGCACGGACGTTCCGAACGTGCAATCGGTGTTCTTAACGCGCGCGACGACCAGCCGCATTCTCTTGACGCAGATGATCGGGCGGGCGTTGCGCGGCCCAGCGTTCGGCGGGACGAGCGAAGCGCACATCGTGTCGTTCGTGGACGCGTGGGAACACGCGATGCCGTGGGCAACGTGGGATGACTTCACCGAAAGCGACACCGTCGATGACGAGCGCGCGACGGCGGCGCGTCCGCCGCTCACGCTGGTGTCCGCGGCCTTGGTCGCGCAACTCGCGCGGGATCTCGACACGCCCGGCCAAGGAAGCGCGGCGTTCGTGTCACGCTTGCCCGTCGGGTGGTACCGCGTGGACTTCGACGCGTTGTCCAGCGAAGATGACGTGGAAGCCGTGTCGAACGTGCTGATGGTGTTCGAGCATGAACGCGCGGCGTTCGAAGCGCACATCGCGTGGTTGTTGACGCAAGATTTGCAGCGCTTCGAGGACGCGGCGCTGCCTGAAGGTGCGCTCGAAGAAGCGCGGGCGTGGCGTGAGCGGTTCTTCGAAGGGGACGTGGACGCGCCGGACGCGCTCGCGGCGGTGCTCAGCGTCGCGCGGCACGTCGCGCAGCAAGGCGAAGCGCCACGCTTCTTCGCGTTCGACGCGCGCGATGCGCACGACCTCGACGCACTCGCCTCGGACCTCAGCTTCGAGTTGGAATTGCCGACGATGCGGTTGTTCAAGCAGCTGCGCAGCGAGTACGCGCGCACGGACCGCTTGTGGCGTGCACTCTTCCCGACGTTCGAGTTGTTCAAAGCGCAGTACGACGCGCGCGTCAACGCGCGCTTGGCGCAACTCGAGTACGGCGATGAACCGCTGTACACCGCGCCCGCATACGTCACGCCGGACGTGCTGGCTTCAGAGCCGGACGACGGGGTGAAGACGCAAGTGAAAGTGCGCGACGGATGGCGGTGCTTATGCTGCGGTGAAGACCGTCGGGGCCTCTTGCAAGTCGATCATGTGCTGCCACGGCATTACGGTGGTTCGCACGCGCTGGAGAACTTGCAGACGTTGTGTCGTACGTGCAACCGCGACAAAGCCATTTCAGACGTGGACTTCCGGCATCACCGCACGACGCTCAGCGCGCCGCCACGCACGTTCACGCTGCCGAAAGCGCCTCGGGATGTGGACGCGGACATGTGGGCGCGCTACCTGCGGCGCGCCGTGAACTTCTTTTATCAATGCCAAGCGGTTGCGAAGGTGCACGTGCCCAAACGAAGCGGCAGCATGACGATGTGGACGGTGGAGTTGTACGAAGGGCACGACCCCACGTGGTTCGAAAAGTACGCTGAGCAGATCGTGCAATTCGCGAACGAGGTGCGTGTCAGCGCGAACCGTCATCCGCTACAAGCACTGCGCGTCCGCGTGTTCGGCGTGCCCGAGATGGCCATGCCATCGAACGTGGTCGCAGCGCTCGTCGCGGACATCGCAGCGGAGGTACGCGCCAAGGCGAGTCAGCAGGTGATGTACGACGCGGGCGCGTTTTGGGTGCGCTTTGAGCCTGGCAAAGCCGCGAATCTTGAGGCGGTCTCGTCGGCGCTTGCCGCTCGTGGGTTGAGTGTCGAGCAGAAGGTACACCCGAAGCGCGGAAGCGTCGTGATTGTCACGTTTACCGGCGTGCCCGGCAATGCTCGCGGTGCACGGCGCGCGTGACGCCCCTTCGAGCGCACGGTGCACCGCGATCAGAGAGACCAAACAGGAGGTCACGAACGGGCACCGCCTGGAAGCTGAAACGCGGTTGCGTTCAGCGAGTTATTTCAATATCGAAGGGTTGTGTTGATGCACGGTGTCGTCATGAGCTTCCGCTCGTCACCCTTGCCAGCGCAGGGCCGCCGCGTCGCGCACGACCGGTTGGGCGTCGTTGATTAAGCGCCGCAAGTCCGAGCTTGACGTGTGAGGATGCTGCGCGACCGCAGCGCGCACACTGAACGCCGTGTCGTACGCCAACACTGAAAGGATCGAAGTCGAGGTGCGTGGTGCGCACGCGAGCGCGGCGCGTACACGTTCCGTGTCACGTGCCAAGACACGGTCATGCAAGTCCAGCGGGGTGTTGCGGTGCGCCGCGACCACTTGCCGCACCAGCTCGCTTCGGTCGAACGCCGCGTAGCGTAACGCCCGCGCGGGCGTGGCCGGGTGGGACAACGCCACGGCCCGCACGATCGCCTCCGAGTGCCGCTCGAGTTGCCGTCGCACATCACGCGGCGTCGACGGGTGACCCGCGACGAGACGTCGCGTCCAGAAGTGCCGTGCTTGCGCACGCCACGCCAAGCGGTCGCCTTCCGTCCGCGGCGCGGTGAGCGCCAAGTGCGCAAGCGTCACCGCGTGCGTGGCCGGATGCGACGCGACCGCGAACCGCACGTTCTCGTCCGTGTCGAACGACAAACGGTGCAGCACCACGCTCGGCGTCGACGGATGCTGCGCGACCACGAACCGCACGTGCCACGAAGCATCCTCGCTTGCGCGCGCCAGCACGTCTCGCGGCGTGTCCAAGCCGCCGATTGCGGTCGCGCGGACGACGTCGTCATCGTCCGCGTACGCCGCTTCGAGCAGTGAGCGCGGGAGGTGCGGGTGCTTGACAAGCGTGGCGCGCGCCGCGCCTTCCTCTTGCATCAAGCGCGCGATCAAGTCAGGTGGCAAGTTCATGCGGCGGGCCACGGTTTCACGCACGTCCAAGTGTTTGTCGAGCGCGAGGCGCAACAACGTCGTGTCGGCCGTGTTCGGGTGCGCCGCCACCGCTTGACGTTGAGCAAGCGAGTCGCGCGTGGCGCGCACCGAACCTTTCACGTGCAAAAAGGCGGGCGGAGTATACGGACATGACGGCCAGATGCGGTCCACTGGGGCGTTTTCGGTGTCATTGAGCAGCCACAGCCACACGTCGCTCGGCACACGCGGATTGTGCAAGGCCGCCACGCAGGTGCTTTCATCGCCGCACAATGCGATGAGCACGTCCAGCGGCACGTTCGGGTGTTGCGCGACCAAATTGCGAAGACGCTCCGAGTCGTACGTCTCGTCGTTTCGCGCCAACCAGCGCAACCCGCGCTCCGGAAGGGCAGGGTGAAGCGCGGCCGCACGCCGCGCTTCAAATCGTTCGTCCGTGCAAAGCACCAGCAACGCCGCGGCTTCATCGGTCGATTCGCTTTCCTTCAGCGCGAGGCGCACGGCTCGCACGGCGTTCGGCTGTTCTGCTTGAATGCGCTGCAGCCAACGGTCCGGGCAAGCTTCGTCCTCCTCGCGGTTAGATTCCTGTTGTTGCAGAGGAGGCGGTTCGAGAAGACCAAGGTCGCGCGCGCGTTGCTGCAACGCTTGCAACGCGGTTGGTGGAAACGCCTTGGTGTGTGCGACTTGCAGCAACTCCAAGATGTTCTTCGCGGCCGTGTTGTGGTTGTTCGCCAAGGCGAGCGCGACGTTCACCGCTCGGTCGAAGGACTTCGTTCGCCGTGTGACATTGTGCAGCACGAACCACGGCGCGCCCGGATGCATCGCGATGCCCAGCGCGACGTCCTCGTTCGGTTGCTGCGAAAGCGCCAAGAGCATGCTGATCGACGCGCGAGGATGCCGCGCAACCAGTTCCGGAAACTCTTCTTGGAGTGCCCTCAGCACCGTCTCTGTCGCGCGTGGATTTCGGAGAACCGCGCGCCGCACGTGAACGTCCTCATCACGCGCGAGGGCCAGCAAGGCCGTTTCGCTCGTCCGGGCGCTTTCCGCGGCGCGTTCTCGCAACGCGAAGTGCGGCCACGTAGGCGCGAGGTGGGTGTTGAACACCACGTCCGGCACGAAGATGCGTTCCAAACGTGGCTCGGGAAAGCCGTACGCAGCCCCGACAGTGCTGTTCGCGTTGGGCACCGTGGCTCGTTCGAGCCGAGCGACTTGCAGCCGTATCGGGAGGGTCTTCAGCACGTCGGTCGTGGAATCGAGCATCGTGTCGGAGAAGTCAAGGGGCGCCGTGCGAAGTCGACGTGCGTGAATGCGGCGCAAGAAGCGTGGAAGTCGCTCGCGGGTGAATAGGACGTCTTCGCTCGCACGACCAAACGTGTGCCACGCGGCGTGCAACGCGCGCGTCGACGTGGAAGGATTGCGCCACGCGGCGTGCCGGACGCGTTCGTCGTCGTGCAACGCGAAGCGCGCGAGTACGCGCGGCGGCGTGCGCGGATGCTGCGCGAGCAACCAGCGGGTGTTCGCCACGTCCATAACGCAGTCCCCGGTGGTGAAGGCATGATCGAAGTGCGTGTGATGCGGCGGCGGAGCGGCGGGCGTGGCGGGAGGAAGGCGTGATGCGTGCTGCGCGAAGTTCGGTGTGAGCTCTTCGATCGTCTCGAGCGCTTGAAGGTGCCGCGAGCCGTCACCCGGCGCGAGCAGCTGCTCAAGGTACGCCAACGTGTCGTCTAACCCCTCGGGAGGAAGGGCCCCGAAAATGTACGAGTAGTCCCACACGCCCTCGTCGTCACGCCTCATGAGCTTGAAGGCGTAGTTGTCGAAGTCCTCGACGGCTTGCATGTACATCAGTTGCTGCGACAAGTCGGCGTCTTCCGTCCATGTGTCATGACGAAGGAAGTCGATGCTGTCGTACTCCATCGACGCGTGACTTTCGGTGTAGAGAATGCCGGTCAGAGCGGCGCGCACGTCATCGTCGAGCGTGAGCGGCACCCGCGCGGTGTTCGTGACGTGCTCAACGACGCGCCCGACGCGGCAGTACCATCGATCGTGCCCCAAGAAGTGATCGCCCAAGTTGTACTTGTACGACACGTACGCTGCGTTGTCGGGCAGTAAGGCGCGCAGCAACGGCGGCGAGACGAGTTGCACGTCCAGCAGTTCGTAGATTCCGCTGCTTGCGGCGTACATGCTTCCGAAATCCTGCAGTCGATCCGGGTAACCGTCGAGTATTACGAACGCGTCTTGTAGGCGTTCGAGGTCGAAGTGCGCCTCGAACGGCAGGCCCTTAGAAACGCCGAGCGGCCAGAAGGCGCCGTGTTCGTCCCAGCAGTCGTCACGGCCTTTCCAACGCGCGTAATCATCGAGGATCGCGCCAAGTCGTGAGAAGGTGCCTTGTTGCGGATCATACAACCGCTGTTGGGCCGTATCGAACGCGACCATTCATGCAGTTTAATTCGATTCGGATGCTCCTGAGAAACAAATGACGAACGGGCAATGTTCGTGCCGATGAGCTTGCACGACGCAGGGATTGTGCGAAAGCATAGCGCGATGCCTTTGATCAATGAACTGCAGGCGTTTGAGCCGCCATGGTTGATTGTTAGGTTACGCTTCGTTCGTTTCACGCAATTCGTTTTCAGGCGTCTCGGTGATTCGTCGATCGCGTGCCCGAGTTGTTTTTCTACACGTCGAAGAGGGGAAGTGCTTCGGCATGAACAGCGCTTTCTGAAACAAGCGCTGTTCATGCCAGCTTGGCGTGCGGAACACTGAAGGGCTCGAATGTTAATCGGCTGTCGGTGCGGAGTTTGCCTGAATTAACTCGTTGTCGTACTGGAAGGCGTCCAGACCACGATTCGGTCGCTCCCTCCCGCCGCGAGAAAACGGCCGTCCGGGCTGAAGGTCACGTCGTTCACGCTTGACCCGGGCTGTCCAAGCGACGCGATTTCCTCGCCTGACGGGAGCAACCACAATTTTACCACGCCGTCCGCAAACGCAGTCGCGACCAGCGGGGCGGACGGGTGGAAGGCCACGGCGTACACGTACCGTCGATTCCAGTTCAACGTCAACAGGCGCTTTCCCGTGTCCGCGCACCACACGCCGGCGGTGCGGTCCTCTGACGCTGTCGCCAAGTACCGCCCGTCCGCGCTCCACCGCACGTCGTGCACGAAATTGTAGTGCTTTAACTCGAGCGTCAACGCTCCGGAATCCAGCGAATGCACCCGCACCGAGTGATCCCATGAACTCGACACGACGTGCCGACCGAGCGGATCGAACGCCACCGCCGTAACTTGCATGGTGTGGCCGGTCAAGGTGTGACGTTCATCGCCCGACTCGACGTCGTACACCTTCACGAGGCCGTCGCCGTACCCGACGGCAAGATGCGACGCGACCGGCGAGAACGCGACGGCTTTCGCGTACCGTTCGTTCCAGAGCAAACGCCGCCCGGCCTTCCAGTTCGCGTCATTCCACACTCGAGCGGTGCGGTCGTCCGAGGCGCTGGCGAACCACCCCGCGCGTGACACGGCCACGGAATTCACCGTGCCAGTGTGTTCTTTCGACTCGTGCAACGGCCGCGCCTCCTCGATGGACCACACGACACACGACCGATCGCTCGCGGTGATCAAGGCATCCGGTTGCTCACCGAACACGACGCTCGTCGTTCCCTGCTGTGGCAACGTCAATTCCAACACTTCATCCGCCCACGCCCATACGTCACTGGTGGTCGTCGGCACGTCGGACGCTTCTTCGACAAGACCACCGACGGCCAAGGATTCGAGGGGAAGGGCGTGCTGCGCGCTCGATTCCGCCACGAGTTGAGCGGAAGCGCTCGTCGCTTGCAAGTCTTCAGCGATGATGGGCACGCTCATCACCTGCGATAACGTGCGTGCCAGTTGCGCCGCCGAGAAAAAGCGTACCAGGTCCACCTTCCCGCCCGAGCGTGCCTCGTCTTCCTCACATCCCACGACTGCACGCACCAACCGCTCTTCGAGGGCGTGCACCACGAACGCCACTTCCTCCAAGCGCCGCTCGATGCCTCGCAGGTGAGCGATTTTGGTGGTGACTTCCGCGCAGTACACGTCGACGTTCGCCGCGTATTCCACGGCGGCTGTTCGTGCTTCCTCGCCTTTCTTGGCGAGAATCAACGACCCGACCAGGGCTGCCGGCGCGGCGAACAGTCCGCCCGCGACGATCGTACCGAGCGCCACGCCTCCACCGCCGGATGCGAGCGTTCCCCCACCGAGCCAAGCGAGCAAGGCGCTGTTCGCTGCGGCGCCTGACAAGGCGGAAAGGGCCGTGCCGGTGCTGGCCGCACCGAGGGCGGTCACGGCAGACGTAACACCCATACCAGCCCCGAGGCTGGCCGCGCCCGCCTTCAGCATGCCGCGCGCCACGTCAAGGCTTTGCACGCCGAAACCCCTGAACTCCTCGATGTGTTCGGGTGAAAGGTGCAAGCGCACCTGAAAGTCTTTGTCCGTGACGTTCGCGCGTTGCTTTTGTCGTTCCCACAAGCGTACGAACGCCGCCATGGACGTTCCCATGACCGTGAGTTTTTGCTGTTCGAGGCTGCGAGCGCGCTCGCGAACGGCGGTCAAGCGAAGCTCGATCTTTCGTTCTGCCGCTTCTTTTCGGGCGGTCGCGTTGCTGAGCGAGTCTCTTGCTTGTTTGATGGCGACACCACCGTCGATGCCTTTCTTCGCGGCGGCGACGCCCACGGCGGCCACAACCCAAATCAGTGGTAGAGGCATGTCATCCTTTCCAACCGGCGCGTGGAGGTCTGCTGCGTTACAGGTCCAGCACAAACGCCGGGTTTTTCAGTTGTTCTTGAAACTCTGCGAGGTCTTTGAATGGATTGGTCTTCACGAGTTCAAGAATTCCGGCGAGCACGACCTGCAGTCCTTGCAGGTCGCTGGCGTCCTGCGCTTTGTCGAGCGCGGCGAACAAATGCTCGAAGTTGCTTCGCCGTTCGTCGAAGGAACGCTCCAGGTACGTGCTCATGACGGCTCGCGTCGACGCGATGCTCGCGAGGGTGGCGTCCCGCCACGCTTCAATGTGATGTCGCTTCGTGCGCTCCTGCTCGGCCGTCACCGCGTACTCTCGCCAAGCCTCCACGATTCCTTGCACGGCGGCAAGCGTCGAAGGATCGCTGACGCTCTTGACAAAGCGGCGGGCGTCCGTTCCGAGGGTTGATGTTTGCGGCGGGAGCGCTTCTACTCGCGTCGCACCAGGTGTTTCGGGCGTCGCAGGTGCTTGACGAGGAGCGCTTGAGCCAAGGCGAGCCGCAAGGGTCGCGCCCAACGACGTGAATTGCTGCAAGGTGTCGAGGAATTCCTGAGGGTCAAGGGGCGATTCGGATGTTGACATGCGACTCCTTCTCTTACAACGCGCTACGACCCGCAGACACGCCGTCTCGTATGAAGGCATTGTAAGAACCCGTGGTTGC
Source organism: Deinococcus yavapaiensis KR-236 (assembly GCF_003217515.1). Classification (NCBI taxonomy): domain Bacteria; kingdom Thermotogati; phylum Deinococcota; class Deinococci; order Deinococcales; family Deinococcaceae; genus Deinococcus; species Deinococcus yavapaiensis. Next base: position 58,389 of record NZ_QJSX01000013.1, read on the forward strand.
GCCGTGGGCGCAAATGCCAAGCACCTTGACCGGCATTGACAACCTGTCATCCAAGCGACGCCAAGAGGTGCTACAGAAACGACGCTTGGGTAACGCCTCAGTCGTTTCCCTGCAACAACCGTCACCTTCAGCCAGACCGACTCGAGCTCCCTTAGAAACGCTCTTACCTACTTACAGAACAGTCGCGGCACCTCACGTCACAAGCTCCAGGCGCTCCAAACGACGCTTGATGACGCCCACGTCGACTTCAATAAGAACAGCAGCGCAGCTTCTCTCCCCAAGCGAGGCAAGTGAAAGCGCCTGCGACCCCGAAGGGTCGACTACAGCAAACGATCTACCGCTTCCTCCCTCGTCCACACACTGTTCGGCATCATTGCCGTTTCAAAGGAGCTTTCATGCACGAACCGCGCCTCGAACTGCTGCCCTTGCACGCCGCCCTGCGTACTTCGCACTCAACCGACGTGACCCTCCTCATTCGCGTGCACGCGCCCGCCTTGCCTGCTCGGACCACGCGGCGCGTTCCCCTCAATCTCGCGCTCGTCCTCGACCGCAGCGGTTCCATGAGCGGCGAACCCCTCGAAATGGCCAAACGCGCGGCGATCGCGGCGGTACGTCAAGCTCGAGCGGACGATCGCTTGAGCGTCGTCACGTTCGATGACACCGTGCACGTGACGGCCGCCAGCCAAACCATCACGAACCGCGACGCTGTCATTGCTGCCATCGAACGCGTCGAAGCGGGCGGCAGCACCGACTTGCACGGCGGGTGGCTGGAAGGCGCGATGCAAGTGGCGGCGCACGTGCAAGCGAACGCCCTCAACCGCGTGGTAGTGCTCAGCGACGGTCGCGCGAACCACGGCGTGACGAATGGCCGTGACATCGCAAGGAACGTGCGCGGGTTGACCGAGCGCGGCGTCAGCACGACCACCATCGGGTTGGGCGGCCATTACGACGAGAACCTCTTGTTGAGCATGGCGACCGCGGGGGACGGCAGCTTCGAGCATGTCGAAGACGCCACGCGCCTCCCCACCTTCTTCGAAGAGGAACTGCAAGGCTTGACGCGCACGGCGGGTCGCACGGTCAGCCTCGGCATTGAACCGAATCCGGAATTCGACGTGCGCCTCATGGACGTCTTGAACGACTTCAAGCGCAACGACCACGGGCGGTTGCAGCTACCCAACCTCGTCGCCGGTCAAGTCATCGAGGTGGTCGCGACGCTTCAAGTCCCAGCGCAACTCGGTCGGGAGGGTCTCAGCGTATCCATCGCGAACGTGCGCCTCGCGTGGACGGACTTGGAAGGCACGCGCCACGCCAGGCGTTTTCCAGTCGTGTTGAACGTGTACTCGGCGAGCGACGCAGACGCTTTGCCAAACGATGCGGTCGTGCAATCCGTCGCTGCGGTGTTGCGGTCGGCGCGGTACAAGCGCGACGCGGTGCGCGCCCTCGACCAAGGCGACCGGAGGGCGGCCCGTCAAACGTTCGAGGCGGCTTCGTTCGCGCTGCTCGCCGCCCCTTTGGACGCCGCAAGCCTTTCGCAGGAACTGGCGGACGTGCAAGCCTTGTCGGACGCCTTGGATCGAGGAGACACCGCATTGTCTCGTAAGCGCGCGCTCAGTCAAGCGCACGCGCGGGCGCACAGCAAACCCCGTAAGTAGCCGACGCGTCTAGGCGACTGGGCGGTGGCCAACGCGACAGACAAGCGTTGGCCACCGCCCAGTCGCCTAGGTGTCCTTTACAGCGTTGCCGCCACTTCAAATCAACGTCCGTTCACCGCGCGCGAAGGCTCGCGCGGCAGGGGTGCTAAGGTAACGAACGTCGAGCGTGTACCCCACGCGCGGTAAATCAAGGCGGTCCGCGTCCCAGCACGCGCCGATCGTCGGATCGCTTGAGGTCGTGCCGTCCGTGTGGTGGGTGCACGCGTACACGAGCGTATCGAGTTGCGCGCTCGTCAAGTCGAGCGCCGCGTGCATTTCGCGGGCACGCGCCGCTCCACGCGCACCATGTTGAGGGTCGTGGTACTCGTTGTCGCGCTGGCAGTCATGAAAGATCGAGAACCACCGCACGACCCGCTCGTCCGCACTTGGCGTGCGTCGAGCGAGCGCGACGCCGAAGCGCTCGACGTTCCGCCAATGCAGCTCTGGGCCGTGCAAGGAACGCGGGCCGAGCGGAAACTCCCGCGCGAGGATTTCCAGCACCGCTTCGAACGACACGGGCGTCACGCCCTCACGCGGATCGTTCACGAAGGAACGCTCCTGAGGTACAAGCGTTCCACGGCAGCGGCCGCTCGAAGGTTCGCGCCGTGCTCGAGGGCATTGTTGGCGTAGCGATGCCAACGATCGCTGTACTCCGCGTCCGCTCGCGCCCACGTCGCGGCTGTCGTCACGTCCCACCCTTGACGCAACGCGTCTTGCCCGGCTTGCCGCGCGCCTTCGACGTACGCCCACTGGTAGGCGTGCTCGAACTCGTGCACGAGCGTCTTCACCGCTTCCTTCGGATGGTCGAGTTCGAGCAAGCTGGAATGCAGCGTGATCACCGCGCCTTCCGACGTGTGCTCGCACAAGCCTTGCGCGGGCATTCTCTCGAACGTCACGCCTCCTAGGGGCACGCTCCACACGCGTTCCGCGTCCCCGGCCGCGTGCACGAGCGCTTCAGCGCGCTGCTCACGCGTGGCGTGCGCCCACCCTTCGGGTTGCAAGGTCGGGATGCGTTCAAACGCTTGCCACGTCGCTTCCGCCTTGTACTGCTCGACGCTCAAGCGCTCTTGAGCGTTGCGTTCCAACACGCGCTCACGCAGCTCGTGCAGTTCCTCCGCCGTCCTCTCCGTTCCCTGAGGCGTTTCGGCAGGACGAGCGGCGCGTTCACTCCACGCGCGCGCCGCCTCCTTCCCAGCTTCCAACAGGGTGCCGAGAATCATGGTGCGCCAGTCAGACACGTCCCCGCTCGGTTCGAACCGCACCTTCCCGAGGGATTCCAGCAGCGTCGAAGCGCCCAGCTCGCGGTGTTCACCCGACTCGTACATGCGGTGCCTCCCTGAGAACGTCAAGTTGTCGTTGCAGCGCGAGCGCTCCTTCAAGGTGCGCGCGGGTCGCGGCGCGCCCGCCGGCGGTTTGCGCGAGCAGGCAGTACGCGAGGTTCGCCGTGACGCTCGGCGCGAACGGTACGCTCGCCTCTGATGGGAGTTGCGCGTTGACGATGTTCGCGGCAGCGAAACTCAAGCTCGCGGCGCTCAAGGTGCCGTTGGGTGCGACGAGCGCGTCGAGCGGCGCGGTCGTGCCGAGCAATGCTTGCGTGACGACCGCGCCGTACGCGCACGGCGCGCTGCAGTGATGACACACGCGTCCCGCGAAGGGACGCGCGGTGACGGCTGCGCGACTCGCGTGCATACGCTGCACTTCCTGAGCGGCCGCGTCGAGGACGTCTTCGAGCGCTTCGCGGCGCGCGGCGCGTTCGAGTAGCGCCTGCACGACCGTGAGGGAGCCGTTGTCGTCCGGGTACGCTTCACGTGCTTGCCGCACGACAATAGGCACGCCAGCCTCGTCGAAGTCTCGAGTGGCGCGTGAAAACCACGCGGCGCGATTCGCACGCGGCACGTACGGCAGCAAGTGCAAGGCAATCAAGGCGGCCCTCACGTGAGCTCCTTTTCTGCCGTTGGGACTTGCACGGACGCTTCGCCAGGGATTTGCACGAGCGCGGCGCGGTCGTCGGTTTGCACGATCGCCTGACCGCGGCGCAGCAAGCTGATGGCACGCTTCTGCTCGTCTTCAAGGCCCATCACAGCGGCGAGGCTGTCTTGATCGTCGCTCGCTTGCAAGCGGTGCACGATCTTGAGGTTGGTGTTCTTCAAGGCGTCCGGGATGAGCTTGGCAGGCACTTGATCGACGATGACGAGTCCTTCGCCGTACGCGCGGACTTCCGCGAGGAGATCCGCGAACATCTCCGCCACGAACGCCTTGCCGCTCGGGGTGTCCGGCGCGGGTTTGCGCAGCACGCGGTGCGCTTCTTCGACGAAGGTGACGTGCCGCAAGTCGCTCGGACCTTGCGTGAAGCGCCGTTCGTACAACAAGCCGAGCAGCAAGCCCATCACGAGGGATTTATCAGCGTCGTCGCTGAGCATCGAGAGGTTCACGACGGCGGGCGCGTCGAGAAGGTCGTGCAGCGGCGTGGACGTCGCCACGTTGAACAACTGCCCTTTCGCGCCTTTCATCAGGGACTTGATGCGGTGCCGCAGCGCCGTGCGGAGGTTGCGTTGCACGTCCGCCGCGTAGGCTTCTTCGGCCAGCACGGCGTCCACGGCTTCCATGAGGTGAGAAAGCATCGGGAAGGTTCGAACGACAGGTTCTTCGTCGTCCAACCACCCGTTTTGTTCGTACGTGCGTACGAGCGCCGCTTCAAGCAAGATGGGTAGCACTTCTTGCATGGGGAAGCTCGCCGTGAGGGTGGCTTTGAGGCGGTCGAGGTGGCTTTGCGTCGCGTACCCGTCGGGCACTTCGAATGGATTGAGGTGCAGCGCGTCGAGGGGCGTTCCTTTCCATGAAGTTGCGCCGGGCATGAACACCCGAACGTTCGCGCCGGGTTTGCGCTCTGCGAGCGCCCACTCGAGGTACTCGGTCTTGGCAGGTTCAAGCACGAGGTACGGCACGCCGCGCCGCGCGAGTTCGCGCAGCAAGTGACGGCTCGTGACGCTTTTGCCGCTGCCAGTCGTGCCGGTGATGAACGCATGCCGCGTGAAGTGCTGCAATTCCACCGGGTACGAGTGCGCGAGGATCGCTCCGCGGTCCATGAGGTGCCCGAGGGCGATGAAGTCACCATCGGCGCGTGGCGCGTCCGTCGTGAAGTGCGGCGGGCGGGGCCGTGCGCTCACACCGGGCAGGTCGCGGCGCGGGAGGCTCATCCAGATGCTCAGCTCCTCGGTGTTCAGCACGGTGGTGAGGCGCTGGTAATGCTCACCCAGCGGGTGGGGGCGTTGCAAGCCGAAGAACGAAGGTTGCAAGTTCGGGAATTGCAGCAGTTGAATCGCGCCGCTCGGCACTTCTGGGCGACGCAAATGCGCCAAGTGGTGGACGCGCAGCGGCTCAAGGTGCGTTTCCGCACCGGAGCCGAGGCTGCGCAGCAAGCTCGCGCCCAGTTGATCGGTTGCTTCCGAGTCGCTCAGCAAGTACACCCCGGTTTCCCACAAACCGAGGTTGCGTCCGCTTTGCAAGCGTTCGAAGTGCGCTTCAAGCGTCGTTTCGGCGTATTGCGCGCGACGATCAAGCACCTCGATCGTTTCGCCTTCGGACGTGCCGGTGGTGACGTTCTTGCGCAGCGAATTGACCGCGCCGGCCACGGCGGCGCCTCCGAGCGTAAGGGCAGCGAGCGGCCCGGCGATGGGGGCGGCCGCCACCAGCGGGACGGCGGCCGCGGCGGCCAAGCCGACGCCTGCTTGCACGAGGGTGCCGAGCATGGACGGGATGGTCGCCGACGCCAAGCCGCGCTTGACTTCATCCCAAGACTTGAATTGCGAAGCGCTGGAGCTTTCATTCCACGAGCGGTTGACGCTGCGCTTCACGAGCGGGTGCACTTCGGCGATGAGTTGCATCAAGCCTTGCTGCAAGTTCACGATGGTGCCGTCCGCGAGGGGTTGCGCGAGCACCACGAGCGCGAAGCGTTCTTCACGAAGCTGCCCCGCGAAGCGATCCAGAGACTGCACGAGGTAGCGATCGGCGCCTTCACGCAAGGTGGGAATGCCGGTGATGGCGCTCGCACGGTGCAGGGACGCGAGGTGCTGCAGCAACTCGCGGCGTTCGTGTTCCTTGAGCGGGGTGGCGGCCACGCCCGGAAGGTGGCTGCGCGCGACCGTCTCGACTTGCCGCAGGACCGTGTCCACGTTGGACGCGTCGGCGTTCGTGCTGTGTGGTCGGCGACGCGCGACGCCGAGGTGCAGCGCGTAGCGTCCGCGGTCCCCGAGGAGGATCAACGCGAGGCGGAAGCCGCTGCTGGCGTGATCTTCGTGCAAGCCGGACAAGGTCGCGAGGGCGGCGAGGACGCTTTGGAAATCGAAGAGGTCCGTGTCGACGGACGTGTCCGCGCTGAGTGGGAGGTCGGCGAGTCGTACGAAGCCCCAGTCGTGCTCGGGCACGAGGACGGCGAGTTCCTCCCACTTCACGGGGGCGCGTTGATCGATGCGCGGCAAGTCGCTGAGGTAGTCGCGTTCGAGTTGACTTTTCAGGACGTTCGCCCACACGGCTTCGAAAGCGGCCAGGGAGTTGTTCGATGACGTCATGCAGGCTCCGGTGTCCACGTCCACTCAGCGGACGTGAATGGATCGAGGATCTTCACGTGAGAGGGGCGGCCGTTGGGGTCGAAGCGGAATTTGAGGCTGTACTGCTGCGTTCTCGTGCGAGCGCTGTTGGTGCGCAGTTCATGATCGAGCCAAGCTTCAGCGACGGGGCCGCGGTAGCGTCCGATTTCCTGCCAAACGGGCATCACGTGGCCGATGCTGAGCACGACCGCTTCAGGGTGTTCGCCTCGTCCTTTCCAAAGGAGACCGAAGATAATGCGTCGTTCCCCGCGAGCGCTCACCGTTTCATCCAGGGTCACGTAGCGGTACAAGGCCAATTCACCTGAAGCGGTTCGAGTGGGGTTGTCAAGGTTGATCGTACGGCCGAGAAGCACGAGCTTCGGGACGCTGGGGGCCGCCTTGGCTTCTTGTTGCGGCGTTGCTGAAGGTCGGCTTGGCGCGGACGCGGTCTTGCTGACGTTACTGCTCGACGCAACCTTTGCTGCGCTCGGCGCTTGAGCTTGCGGCGGGTCGAAGTTCAACGTGGCGCCGTACGCGATGGCATTCAAGTTGTCGAGCGTTACCAGTGGCGTGTTCGGCAACGCTGTTTCGAATAAGTGTCGTAGGGGCGCCAGGTCATCCGGTGCTCCGACGAGTACGACGGCTTGCCCGGGTTGGATGCGCGACACGTGCTGCTCCACGAACTGCCGTGCGACAAGTTGCACGCCCGCTTGCAAGACGCGTCCGGGCAGGTTGAAGCGCACGCGCCCGTAGCGCGCGAGGGGAACGAGCACGACGTCGAAGTCCGGCGCGTCCGCATGCCGCGTGAGTTCGCTCCAGTACTTCGCGATTTGCTGTTCGAGCAGCGGTTTGACGTCGTCGTCCGCGAAGCGGGCCGGATCGAGGTTCGCTTGTTGCGCGAGGTGCACGGCGGCCGCGCGGAACAGCGACGCACGCCAATCGACGGCGTCGAAGTCGGTGAAGGCCGTATCGGTCGCGATGCGAGGAAGGTGCGCGCCAACATCGACGCGGGCGAGGTGCACGTGCGGTGGTGTCACGACGAAGGTCCACAGCCCGCCGGTGGCTGCCGACGGCAAGGACGGTTGGCGACGCGTGACTTCCAACGCGACCGCTTGCGCGGCGGTCACGCTGGTTTCCGAATGCGTCGGTATGGTCAACTCAGGGCGTTCACCGACGTGGACGAGGGCGAGGGCGAGGTGCGGGTCGCGTTCGCGCAGCCGCGCGCCGTACACGCGGTGGTGCAGCAGCGCGTCTTCGAGCGCACTGCACGCGGACAAAGCTTCCGGTTCGGTGCTCGTGCGTTCCCAGCGGCTTTGCGTCCATTGGTGGAGCGTCACGGCTGCTTGCCCGGCGGCCACACCAACGACGAGAAGTTGATCGGCAGAGGTGGGCATATTACTTCCGGCGGCGGAAGGTGTCGAGTTCGTCTTCCATCCAGTCGACGCCGCGTTCGAACGCGGTGATGCTGTCGTCGATCGCTTTGAACTCCTTGGATTGCTTGTGGTCGGGGATGTCGTCTTGTTCGAGTGTCGTGCGTTCGCGCCGCAGGTCTTTTCGGCGTAGCTTCATCGCTTCGATGCTTTCGTTGGCTTTGCCGAGGCTGCGTTCGTACCCGAGGGTGACCACTTTGAAAGTGACTTGCGCCTTGATGACCTCGGTACGAACGGCCTCCGCGCCCATTTCCACGAGCATTTTGGTCGTGGCGTTCGCGCCGGCACCCATCACGGCGCCGGCGGTCGCGCCCAGGCCGGTGACGAGCCACATGCCGCCTGCCATGCCCGCGCCGCCAACGGCGAGGCTGCCGCCGCCGAGCGCGGCGAGGCCTGCGGAGGTGGCAGCGGCGCCGGCCAGGCCCATGGCGCTGCCGACCATCGCGCCGATGGCGGGCGCGGCGAGCCACGCGACGGGCGTGACGAGCAGCAACCCGCCGACGACGAACGCGACGGGCATCCACCAATTGACGTTCTTGTGCGCTTTGACCGCTTGGGCTTTTACGTCGAGCACTTCCCGGACGACTTGCGGACTTTGCTTGAGCAGGCCAGCGACGTGATTGAGGGCGCGTTTGAAGTCGTCTCCGTCGTACTTGAGGTCATGCGGCGAGAAGGGATTGATGAAGGCGAGTTCGATCAGGACTTGTACGCCTTCGTGCACCGACAGGTCGGGCATCAAAGCTCGAACGGAGTGCAACGTTCGAGCGTTCGACGCGAGTTGCGGGTAGACGTCGCGGAAAATGTCGAGGTTGTCGTCGACGGCATCTTGCTTTTTGCGTTGCAGCGCCTTGTCGGATTCACGAGCAGCGAGCTCCGAGGCGAGGACGAGTTTACTGATGGATAAGGCGAGCGTGAACGTGTTAGCCATGATCTCCTCGAGGAGGCGCTGCCATACCGTCAGGCAAGGCCAGAGATGAAGTCATCTTCACTCTAGCTAGGTTTTTTCATACGCTTTCCACATTTGAGGTTGACGCGAGCGAAGCAAGACAAGGATCTTAGAGACGCCAAGAGAGAGGGTGTACAAGGAAATGGCTCTTCCGCGATGTACGCGCAGCCCTCATGCAGCCAACAAAACCCGCTTTCGCAGCAACTCGAACGACCCCCGCTCAAACATCTGACGCTTAATGAGCTTCAGGCGATTCACGACGCCCTCGGTCGGGCCGTTCGACCATTTGTTTCGCTCGCCGCCACCAGGGCGTCCCATTCGTGCCTCAAGCCGAGCACAAACGCCTGCAACGATTTCAGCCCGCTCCCTTCAACCTTCGCGCGCCAAGAAGCAAGATCAGCGGGCTTCGCGTCGAGCAGAGCACATACGAAGGTCCGGGTGAGGGTTCGAAGCTCGTTCAAGGCGGGAAAGGTCGTCAGGATCACGTCCAGCACACGCCGCTCGTCGACGTCGAGTTCCGTCCTGGGTTTCACGAAGTACCACGCGAGCGGAGCCGAACCGCCACGAATCAGATTGCTTTCGGGCAGTACGTTCTCGTCGAATCCCCGTCGTGGCTCGGTCCAGCGACGAACGGGCGGGTACTTCCCGGCATACCCCAGCGCTTGAAGTTCTCGCCAAAGCAGCTTGGCGTTGCGACACCCTTCCGCCCAGCGTCGTCGGAGATGTGGCTCGAACACGTCAAGCGGACTCGGTCGTTTGCGTCGCCTCGACACGCCCGGCGGGTGCTCTGTGCGTACGGCTGCGTGAACGGTTGGGCGTGCGATGCCAAGGGTTCGAGCGATGCCACTGATCGTCATTCCTTCGCTCTGCAACGTGCGGATCTTGTGATACTGCGCTCTTCTTCGCTCGGTGTACGCGTCACGCCGGACGTGGTCGATGCGAGAGCGGCGAATCTGCGGCAGTTGCAGACCGGCTTGGATGAGGACGTTCGAGATGGCCTGCTGCTCTCGGGCCCGTTGCCGTTCGACGGCTTCCCGGAGGTTCTTGAGGACGTGCCATCGGTCGAGCACTTGCCGAGCTTGCGGCGCACCCGTCGTAACGGCAACGAAATACTCTTTCCCACGATCACGGGCGACGAGTTCGATGTTCGGACGAGCTTGGAGCCATGTTGTTACCGTCGAAGCATCGCGATCGGAAAGAAGGTCGACGGGCGTGCCCGTTTTGAGGTCGACGATCACCGTGCCGTACGTGAAGCCCTTTCGGAAGGCGAAGTCGTCGATGCCGATGAGGTTCGGACAAGGACGTTCGGGACGCGGAAGGGCATGAACCAATCGCAACAGACGATCGGGGGAAACGAACAGGCCCGTCGAGGTCAACAGTCGCGAGCCAGGTTCTGCGCCGACGTCGAGTGCCACGCGTTCGAACACGGAGCTCAGCCGCTTCGTGATCCGTTTGAAGGGTGTGATGAACTCAGGGAAGGCTTCGGTGAACGTCTGCTTCGTACAGGGGACGTGGTGACATCGAAAGCGCCGAACGATCAGGCGCAACGAGACGGTGACACCGAGGCACGGCAGATCCTGTACGAAGCGCGTGGAGCGGCTGTGAAGCCGGAAGCTGACAGTTCCGCACGAGGGGCAAACGCAAGCACGTCGACGACTGGCGAGGGTCAACGTGAGCGCCGCGTTACCCTGCTCGACTTCGACGAGTTGGAGGTCAAGCTCCGGTGGGAACAAGGTGTGGAGGTCGAGCGACACGCGTCGCAGTCGAGCACGTTCTCATGACAGCACGCAGATTGCGGAAGAGCCATTTCGGTTGACACGCCCCGGCGACTTGAGTGTTCTCGTGACGTTCGCCGCGTCACCGGATGTGTGCGCGCAACTTGACGCGGCCGGACGGAATCCTCAACGTGCGTACGAGGTGTTCGCCGGGACGAACCTCATCACGCCGTGGACGTTTTCCTTGCGGTGACTTGAACGCGCCTGAGACAACGAGGCGCGCTTCCATGGAAGCGCGCCTCGTTTCACAGCAACCGCGTTTGCGCTTGCGTGTGCAACCGACGAGCGGTGTTCGGCAACGTCAACGTCGCCGCGACACTTGCGAGTTGCTGAAGTTGCGACGCGCTCAACATCTCCAAGTGCGGAAGAACCTTGTCGTGCAACGCGCGGTCGAGCGGCATGCCGTGCGCGTGCAAGTCCAGCACGTCGTGCACGAAGTGCGTTCCAAGCGGCAGCATGTGCCGAACGGTGAGTGAGTCGCGCGCGTCATCACCCGCTTCACCCATGAACGCGAACAGGGTGTCCACGGCGTTCGCGTTAAAGCCGCGCGCGAGGAACCAAGCGCGCTCACCGGGCGGCACGCTGAGGTCGAGGCGCACGAACCGTCGAGCAAGCGCGGAACCCACCGCGAACAACTGCTTGGAATCGAGGTCGTTCATGGTCGCGATGATGCAGAAGTCCTCGGGAAGGTACACGGCGTGCGACGCGCCGTCTTCTTCCCCGACCAGCGGAGTCTGTGCTCGGTATGCCGGGTCGAGCAGCGTCATCAACCGCCCGAACGCTTCGTCTTGATGCGCTCGGTTGAATTCATCGAGGATGAGGAAGTGCGGACGCCCCCACGAACTCGAACTGTGCGCGTGACGCTGCGCGGCCGTCGTGACGACGCCGGGCACGAACGCGTACCGTAACCCATCGGCTGGTACGGCGCGCAACCCGCCGAGGACGTCCACGGACGTCCATCGCGCGTCGGCCGTCGCGAGCGTAAAATTCGGTCGTCCGGCGTCGTTCACGCCGCACGCTTCTTCCGCGAGCAGCGTCGCGAGCAACGTCTTCCCGCACCCGGGCGGTCCGACGAGCAGCAGGTGCTTGCGTTCGCGCACGTACATGCGCGCCGCGTCCAGCAACTCCAGGTCGATCACCATGGAGTCCTCGATGACGCGCGGCACGAACGCGGAGCCAGACGGTACTTGAGGCGTGCCGGGCAGCGCCGGAGCGGACGGACGCGTCGACGCGACGCTTGGCGCGAGCGGCACCGATGCCTTCTGCACGGACGCGTTCACCTGCTTGGTCGGCGTGACTTGAGCTGCACCGTCGTTTTCACGCGGCGCGAGCGGCGCCGAAGTCGATGCGACCTTGCTTGGCGTCACGGTCGACTTCGGTTTCTTCGTGGCCCGCTCGGGCGCGGGCATGACGCCAGGCAAGGCGTTCAGCAGTGCTTTCGCGCGGCCACTCGGTTCGTACGGCGGTTGACCGTCGATGTCCAGCACGCCGTACGGCTCGTTGGTCAACCCGCCTTCCAGCAAGTACTGCGTGAACGTCCCCACGTCACTCGACACGAGCGGCGGCACGAGGTCGTATTGATGGTTCGCGTCCGCGTCCACCTGCCCGATCAACTGCCCTTCGTACGAGTACGTGGTGCCCGACCGCGTCAACACGTGTTCATACACCCGCAAAAACTTCACGGCCGTTTGCCCGGTGCGGTCCCGCATCACCAGTTTGGCGACGCCCGAGCGAACGTGGTCGTTCTCGAACACCAAGCGGAACGCGCGCACGTCCGCGCGTTCCCGGCGTGCCGCGTCACTCAAACTTTCTTGCGTGGCGACCACGATTGTGCGTGGCACCTTCTCGAACACGTCAAGCCGTTCGCCGTACGCGCCGCACACGCCCGTCGCGTACAGCACCGTGAGGTCCGGGCCGCGCGCCGCCACGAGGTGCGCGTCGACGCACGCGAGTTGCGGTTTGCAATAGCGTTGAAGGGCTGCTTCGAGTCGGTCGAGCATGCTCTTCGGGAACTTACCGTTGCGTGGCAACGGCACGCGAAGTTCGCACGTCGTTTTTCGTTCCGCGTGCCTCGGTTCAGGCAGGGGAATCGGCGGGGACAAGAAGTTCCCGGCGGTGTCCACCCACCACTCGAGGGCCGCGGCGTGCTCCGTGAACCACGTCAAGACGTCCGGTTCGATGCGTTCTTTCACGTCGGTCAGCAATTTGAATTGAGCGAAGACAGCGTAGTGAGCGTTCATGACCGTCCTTTCGAGCTTCTGGCAAGTTGAAGCGCGGCGTGCAAGCGAGCTTTGATCGTGCTCGGGTCGTCCGCGGGGTGCACGCGGACCTTCCCGAGGAACGCCCGCCCACCGTGCAACGCGTCGATATCTGGCGCGAAGCGGTGCGCGGACGGCCACAACGCCAACCCGAGCTTCGCGTGGTACGCGCCCATGTACCGCAGCAGTTGAGCGTTGATGTCTCGCAGCGCTTCTTCCCGCAAGTTCTCCAGCGGGCGGTACTTCACGTCCGCAACGAACGCAAAGCCGTCGTCGAACACCACCGCCAAGTCTGGACGAGCGGCGAATCGGCGGGCGCTGCCCACGCCGCGGAACAGGTGTTCGACGTTGTACTCGACGCGTACGCCCGACCCTTCGAAACGCCCCACGCGTCCTTCATGCCCGCGCGCTTCTTGCAGGTGCACGCGCGTGGCCCCCAACGCCGCCGCCACTTCGGCCGCCACCCACAGTTCGTACAAGTCGCTCATGCGTGCTTGCCCGGCGGGAAGGTCGTCGAACGCCGCGCTTCCGCCTTGGAACGCTCGAATCAGGTGACTTAACGCGCCTTCCACGCCGTGCGGCCTCAAGCTTGTCGCGTCGAGCGGCACGGTCGTTACGAGCTCGAAGGTGCCGGCGAGTTCCGTTCGGGCGCGCGCGAGTCCGGCGAGCAGCATTGCCTCGTTCGTGTCGAGTGCCGCTTCGTGCAAGGCGTTCCACAACGCCAACGCTTGCCGCGCGAATGGCGTGTCCGTCACGCGCGTCGTGTACACGGCCACGTGATCCGGCGTCCCGCCTCGCCCCCAGTGATCCAACGTGCGGCTCCAATCGACGCGAGCGGGAACGCGTCCGCCGGGAATGACCGTCGGCACGTGCGTCGCCCGTTCGGACGGTGCTCGCGCGTACTGCACGCACGCGTCGTGCAACCGCCGCGCGAAGTCACGAAGGTGCGGCGCAGCGAGCGCCGGGCGCTCGGCAAACGCAAGCGCGTCCTCCGGGGAAGCGAGGTGCGTCCACGGCACGTGCAAGTCGCGTGCGAGCAGTGGAACGCGCCGCGTCATGCGGCGCAACAGCCGCCACGCGTCGTTCGCGTGAGCGTGCAATTTGGCCGGGTACACGAAGAACGTCACGAGACGCTCGTCTCCAGAGGCGAAGCGCACGTGAAACGTGTGCCGACCGACGCGTCCGGTGAGTTGAATGCGAAGCGTTCCGTTCGAAGCGGGCCGTCGCACCGGCACATCCCGCGCGTCTTCCCGGGTGGGTAGCGCGTCGCGCTGCTCACCCCACGTGACGTGCGTCAACGGTTCCGCCGCGTGCAACGTGACTTCGGCTTCCTCAGGCACTTCGAACGTGAGGGACCGCATCGAGAGCGGTTCGATGGGTCGGTCTCCTCGGGGGGTGATGACGTTGACGTGGACGTCCAGCGGGCGCATTCCTTTACACAATGCACGCGCGCAACGACGAAATGTGCGCATTTGCCGAGCGATGGCGACGTTACGCTCGGCAAATGCCCGTCGGAACGGCCTCTTAGGGTTTTACGCTGAGCGCGATGCTGACGCTCACACATCGAATCGAACCAGCGCGTGTCCGCGTGACGCCGTCAACGCTCCCCTTGCATTCGCACGCCAAGCCAGCTCAGCGAGCATGGTGGACCTTGACTCGTGTCGCACGTGCTTCACAGGTCAAGTCGTTGAGGGGAAAACGAGTTCGATGAAGGCAATCGAACCGCGTTCTACACGCAGCGAAGCAGTACCTACCCATCGAGCCGCGGCGTCGCGATCGTTCGAATCGCCGTTCAAGTTGGTCGTGTTCGACCTTGACCACACCCTCGTCTTCACGGACGCGTTGCAAACGCACCGAGACGACCCTCAGTGTGATTACAACGGCCCGGCGTTCAGGGAGGCGTTGCAATTCGCGCACTGCGATTATCAATTGCGCTTGTTTCTCGAAGCGTTGTCCGCACTGCCCGCCGAGCACCGGCCGCGCCTCGCAATCGTGACGCGCGCGAAGCACGCGTACGCGCAAGCGGTGCTGCAGCAGTTCCTCCCGAAGGTGACGTTTGACGCACTGCGCTGCTTCGAAGACGCACGCGACGGCGGCGGCGTGTACAAACCTCATCCACGCCTCGTCTTGGAGTTGATGGCGACATTCGACGTGGCCGCGCATGAAACGGTCGTGGTCGGTGATGACTTGGGCGACGTCGAGATGGCGTACCGCGCGGGCGTCACGAGCATCCTCGCGAACTTCTACTGGCAACGGCGTGACACGCAATCACCGAAGAAGAACGAGTTCTTTTACGCGCTGGACGCGGTACCCGACGCGGTCGTCGACACGGCGAAAGAGTTACGCGACGCTTTGTGCCGTCCGGCAGAGCGCTTACCGTTCGTTGAAGCGTTCGAGCAGGGCGTGTCGCCGCGCGTCGCGCTTCGCAAACCGACGCATGTGAAGCTCACGGTGTTCGGACTGGTTCACGCGCCAGGCTTGGTCGTGCACGTACTCGGTCGGTACTTCGCGGGTCCCCGTCATGAACACGATGCGACCGTCACGCCGCGGCGTGCAACGCACGGCACCACGCGTAACATTCTCGCCAAAGAGCATGGTGACGACCGCGTGCCGGACACGTGGGTCGACGCGTGCAGCTTGTTGTTGCCGCGCGTGCTCAGCCTGCGCACGCCCACCGTCATCACGATCATTCCGTCGAAACGAGGGCGAGCGCGACGCATGGAATGCCTCCTCGTACGCCTGAGCGAGCGCTTTCCCGCGTCGTCGTGGGTGTTCGACGCGCAAGTGTTCGAGTTCATGGAAGGCGCCGCGTCGCAAAAGCACCTTCCGCACGCGCCCGAACGGCACGAGAACATCGAGCAGCACTTGAAGTTGCACGAGACGCACGTCGTGCAGCCGCGGTATCGTTACATCGTGCTCGACGATGTCCTCACGACCGGCGCGACGCTGCTCGGCGCGCGACACGTTCTCGTTGGCGCGGGCGTTCGCGCTTCGAACGTTCAAGGCGTTGTCATCGCCAGAAACGTACGCTGCCGGGAAGGACGCCGACCGTGACGATCAGCGAAGACACCTTTCGGTTGTTGACGCTGCAGCACCTCAAAGGCGTCGGGAACGTCACGCTGACCAAACTCGCCACGAACCCGGCGTTTCGTGAAACGAACACAGCGGACGTGGCGCGCCTCATGCCGAACTTGGCGAGTAAACTCGACGCGGCCGCGTTGGACGACGCGGAGCGCGCTGCCCGCACGCAAGCGGACGCGGCCCGTTCGGACGGTGCGATGATCGTGTCGCTGCTGGACGACACGTACCCGCCGTTGTTGCGCGCGACATTCGACGCGCCCGCCGTGCTGTACGTCAAAGGCCGCGTGCAACCGCAGCGGTGCCTGGCGGTGATCGGCACGCGCGAACCCACGCGGCACGGTGAGGTGATCGCGCAGCGTCTCACCGAGCACTTCGCGTCGCGCGCTTGGAGCGTCATCAGCGGACTTGCGCTTGGCGTGGACGGCCTCGCGCACCGCGCGGCGCTGGACGCGGGCGGGCACACGGTCGCGGTGCTCGCGCACGGTCTGCACACGGTGGCACCGCGCGGGCACGCGGCCCTCGCGCGCGACATTCTCGACGCGGGCGGCGCGCTTGTCACCGAGTACGGGTACGGCGTGAACGCCTTTCCACCGCAATTCGTGAAGCGCGACCGGGTGCAGGCAGGCTTGGCGCAAGGCGTGGTGCTCGTGCAGACGGACGTCACAGGCGGCAGTTGGCACGCGAGTCGCGCGAGCGTCGAGTACGGTCGGGTGCTCGCGTATCCGCAGCCGACGCGGCACGACCGGGAAGCGAACGCCCCGAAAATTCAAGGATTGTTGGAACTCGAACGCTCGGCGAGCGCGGCAGCCGCGCAATTGAAGTGCTCGCCGAGCGCCTTGGAACGGGTGTACCCGCTCGCGTCACGCGATGACTACCCGCGCTTCGAGGACGCATTGAACGGTCCGCTGACCCCGGGTTCGCAAGCATCACTTTTTTAAGAATCGAGCGTCACGCAACGCGATGGACGACAATCCACGGTGATCGGAAGGTGCGGTCACCGTGGATTGTCGTCGAGAAAGGATGGGCGTGAACCGTGCGCTTCGCAGGACGGCGCCTTGACAGGGGCGAACGCCACGCGCCGTGTCGTCGTGCCGTGCGTGCTTGGCGGTTCTCAATCCCAGTACCCAATGTCCTTTCGATTCCAACTGGGCGTTTGCTGCAACGCCTCGGTCGATTCTCGGTACAACGCCATGATGCGTGCGGCTTCCGCCGCTTGAGCTGCTTCCGCCGCCTCTTCATGCGGTGTTTTTCGGCGAGCGGCAGGACTGAGGCTGGGAGGCGTCAAATACCACCCCGGCGGCTCGGCCGCCGGGCGGGTCTTCTTGGCGTTCGTCTTGGACTTGCGCTTCGCCGTTGCTGCTTGCTTCGCTTGTTCGACACGTTGTGTCGGGCGCGCGGACGCTTTCACGTTCGCCTTGGCCGTCGCCTGACGTTGCTTTTTCTTGCGTTTCGCGGCCTTCGTCGCGGCACCGCGCTGGGTCGAGGAAGGCGCTGCCGTGTCATGCAACAAGGCGGCGCACTTGGGAATCAAGTCGTAGTTGGCGGCGAGGCGCAACGGATCGTCGGGCGCGACGCGCGCGTCGATCGACGCGCACTCGCGCAAGAAGAGCGTCATGTCACAACGACTGCGAATCACGTCGAGGACTTCGAAGAGGTGATTCAAGAAGAGCCGCACGATCTGCTCCATCGGCACTTCCACCACACCGTGCACGGCCGTGGTCACGCTGACGAGCAGGCACTTTTTTGCTTTCCGCACGCGAACCTCGCGTTGAAAGTCGCTTAGGAGCAACGCGTTGCGCAATCGAGTCACGATTTCTCCTCGTAAGCTGCCGAATGAGTGAAAGGGGGAGGCGAGTTACCGGGCGTGCGGGTCGTACACGAGCGTGAAGGCGTCCCAGTCTCGCTTGCCACCCTCCGTGACGAGCACGCAAAAAGGCGTGTCGTCCGCGTCCCACTTCGTGTTTCCCATCACGAAGCCACGGAGTTGCACGTTCGGTCCACGCACTGCCTTCGAGCAGTTCACGAAGTAGCGGTGGTACGCCCCAGTCGATGTGACGACCACCCGCCACTCCCCGCGTTCCCAGACGCACTTCATGTCCACTTCAACGATCGGTCCGTACATGATGTCCTCCTACAGGGACGCTTCGAACGCCGGCTTGAAGTGCACGCTCAAACGCTCCAAGGTGAAGCGGTTGCGCAACTTGCACGCGGAGTTCTGATTGGCGAACAAGCCTTTCTCCCACACCGCTTGCTCCAACGCGCGCGTGTCGAGCCACCGCACGGGCACCATCCACTCGCAGCGCTCGTCGTCCTGGTCGTGCAGCAACTGCCCGCGCAACGTCAGCGCCGACAACCGCACGCGTTGCCCGCCGTGCTCGACCGTGAAGTCCCGCGCGGGCACGGCCGCGCCCGTGACGACGCCCACGCCGACGTACCCTCGCTTCGGTACGTGCACGGACACGCGGTCGCCTTCCTTGAGTTGCTTGAGGCTGTTCGTGTACCACGCGCCACCGCCCGCGCTGACGAAGCCAAGGGTGCGCGCGTCCTCCCACGCGCGTTGCGCGTCATGCCCGAACGACACGTAGTAATCACGTTCGTTCCACGATTCTTGCGTGCGACTCGCCGGGCTTTTCTCGACGCTGCCTTCGACGTCGCTCGGGTCGAGCAGCCACGTGCGCGCCAAGTACTCGCTGGCGCCTTCCTTAAAGTACCGGAGGAACACCGCGTTAAGAGGCACGCCGTACTGCGCGAGGTACGCGATGATGCGTTCCGTGCTCGGATCGAGGTGCGACGCGACGATCAGCAAGCGGTGCCGTTTGTTCAGTTCGTCAGGAACGGGCGCGTCGTCCCCGAAGCGTTCCGCGAAGCCTTGCTCGAACGCTTTGCCAGCGTGCTTCTCCGCGTAGATTTCACGGATGCGTTCGTTGGACAGTTGCTGCACCCACGCGGCGTAATCGAGGGTTTGCGCGACGACTTCACGAGGCGTCATGGCGCGCTTGAGTTCCACGACGCACACGTCCCCGGTGATGTCCACGGCGAGGATGTCGATGAACTTGCCGTTGTCCGTGCGGACTTGCGAGCCGAGCACCATGAGGTTCGCGTCCAGCATGCGAATGTCACGCGTGAGGGCGTCTTCGAGTTTCGCTTCACTGTCGAGGTGCGTGAACTGCACGGGTTCAATGGTCGGGCCGAGGCGCCAAATGCCAAGTTCGACAGGCATGCGTTCCTTTTCGTGGTGCGCGGCGAGAAGAGGAGGGCCGGAGCGACGTGGCCATGAAGTCGAATGAAGGCGGCGGCGTACCCGCGTTGACAGGCGAAATCGTGTGCGACCGCCGCCGAATGCTCGGCGCACCGTACCCGCTTAGACCGTTTGGCCTTCGCGTTGCAGCACGGCGCGAAGTTCGTCTTCGTCCGCGTACCCGGACGCCGCTTGCACCAACGCGTCATCGCGCTGGCAGGAGAAGCCCGCTTGCTCGAGCGCACGAACGAAGTCCGCCATCGCTTCGGGCGGCACGTGGTAGAACCACCCGTTGAGGGTCGAGTCGCCTCGCGTTCCGAACGCTTGGCGAATCGACGCGGGAATGACGGTCAGCATTTCTTGTTGCGGCCACGCGGGCCAATCGCCGTCGTCGAAGCCGTACGGCGTTTCGAACGCGTCGTCCGCGTCGGGTTCCTCGTCGTACTCGCCGTACTCGGACTGCTCGATCAGCTCGCGGTACAATTCGGGGGACGCGAGTTGCTGCACTTGAGCCCACGTGTCGCACGTCGCGACGACGTACCGCGCTTGCGTGAGGGCCACAAGGCGCTCGCGTGGCAACGCGACGACGGCCGTGCCACCGCCGCCTTCCACCAACCCGTACACGAATGTGTGAGGCATGCCGTTGTCATACCACCCACGCGCAGCGCGTCATGCACATTTGCCCAGGGGCTCGCCGAGCTCCCGTTCGCATGCTTCAACGCCCGCTTTCACGTTCACGCTTTGAAATCAAACAGTCGTCCGTGAAGGGCACGCGAGCGATGCGAGCGCATCACCCGTCGATCAATTGCTGGGTGGCGACGTCGAACGGCAGCACCCGAAGCGTTAACGCGTGCCCGACCTCGAAGGGCGGCAACGCTTCGGGAAACGCGCGCGTGCGCGGGTACACCAGCCACACTTCTCCGCGCCCGACAGGGTACTTGTGACCGTACGAGAAGAGTTGGTAGAGGTCCGCAGCGCTCACACCGGCTTGCACGCCAAGCGTGCGGTCGAGGCGGCGTTTCCACGTCACGTCCGCGATGACGACCCGCCCGTCGTGAAACGTGAGGCGCAAGTCGGGACGAAGGGCGAACACGCGCCGCGCATCTTGCCACGCGAGAAACGCCCCTTCCACTTGCGCTTCCACCCGGCGATCGACCGCTCGGCCGTTCGCGTCGCGTGCGCCCCGCGCAAGGTGGCAGTGACGTACGCCTCGTAAAGTTCGTGCAACGAGAACAGCGGCGCCGTCACCCGCGTCTACGAAGGGCGTGCGTTCCGAAAGGATCGACTCGGTCAGGGGTCGCAGTGGCGCGTCGTGCAACATCGAACGCTCCGCGCGCCACACCGCGAGGTCCTCGCTTGGCTCCGCGCTCTGCGGAACGTCGGCGAGCGCGAACTTTGCATCGTTGCCGTGTCGTGCTCAGTACGGTTGCGTGTACCAACACCCGGTGAAGCGGTAGTTCGCGCAACCCCAAAACGGGCGGCCGTCGGATCGGCGGCTCAGCAACTGCAAGTCAGCGCCGCACTCCGGGCACGTCAACGTCTCCTTCTGCACGCGAAACATCGTTCCACTGATCGTTTTGGCGAGGGCGGCGCCTCGCACGTCGACCGCTCCAGCTTCCCGCAAGCGTTGCAGCGCGGCGAGCAACGTCGCGCCTTGCGTGATCACGTCGTCCAAAACGAGGACGCGCCGACCCGTGCAAGACGCACGTACGCTCAGCCCGGCTTTCACCGTCGGGAACCGCGACGCCGCTGGCAGGTGCTTGATGGATGGCGTGCCTTCCTGAAACGCGAGCAGGTGCGCGTCGAACGTGACGTCGACGTGCGGGGACGCGTCGGCCATGACGTCGAGAATGCGTTCGAGGCGCGCGTCCTTGCCAGGCTTGGTTGGAACGACCGTGATGGTGTCGACGTGCCACGTTGCGGCGGCGTACTCGGCCAGCGCTCGGAGTGCCGGACGCCACGCGTCCGGTACGGGGAACGGCTCCGGGCGTTCTTTCAAGGCGATTTGACGCGACAGCGGATGCGTGCGGTGCAAGTGCAAGGTGCGGTTGAAGTTCGGGAAGTACCGCCCGAGGACGTCCACGAGGAACGGCGCGTGCCCTGGAACGTGCACGCCGACGGGAATGGGCTCTTGCCGTTGCGACGCGGCTTCATCTTGATGCAGCAGGTACCCTTCGAGGAGGGGCCGCGCGAGCGCGGGCGACGTGAGGTACGTCAACAGGTCGTTTGGCTCGAACAAGAACGCGTCGGGCACGAAGGCGTACGCGTCGGCGTCCGCGTCATGCCACGCGCACAGCGCGGCTTGCATGCCCGCGTGGTACGCGGCTTCCATGTCGTCGCGGTGGTCGCCGACGACGACGACGTTCGCCGCGTCGACGTTCAAGCGCTTCGCGGCCAATTCGAACACGTCCGGGTACGGTTTGGCGCGCGCCACGTCTTCGTACGTGACGATCGCGGTCCACGTGACGCTTGGAAATAAGTGGGTCAGGAGTGTCTCGGCGTACACGCGCGTTCCGACGACCGCGGCGGCGAGCGGCACGTGGGTCGTGAGACGCTGCAGCACCACTTCCAAGTCCGGGTGAGGCGTTAAGTCGTGCAGGGCGCGTTGCAACGCTTCGCGGTCTTGCGTCGCGCAGTACGACTTGAGGTGCCCGGTCGCGGCGAGGGTGTCGTCGAGATCGAAGATGAACGCGCGAACGAGCGGGTGGACGGGGAGCGGGGAAGTCGCGAGCATGATGTTCCTCGAAGGTGACGGCGGCAGTGAATTGACGGCATTGTAAATCGTTGCGTCACCGAACGAAGCGCACGTGCCCGCGACGCCTCGTTTCACGCTGTGGCCCGCGCGTTTGGTGACGCGTGCCGCCGTGAAAGCCGATCATGCGGTGCGAGGACGCCACTGCGGTGGCGCCCTCGCACCGCATGACGGCTCCGCTCCTCGCGTGATCGACGTGTCGCTTTTCGTCGCTTGGTGGTCGTCGAGGTTACTTGCGCGTTAAGCGTTCTCGAACTTCCACTTGCCCGTCTGGCGCGACCAGCACGCGTCCCGTGAAATCTAGGTAGCCTGGCAGGCGCAGCGTGTACGTCAAGCGTCCGGGCGTCACGCGTCGCACCACGAACGGCGTCTTCCCGACGGCTTGGCCGTTGATGATGATGCTCGCGCCGCTTGGCGTGCTGACGAAGGAAACGCTGGGTTGCTCGCGCAGCGTGAACGTGCTCGCGGTGGTGGCGTTGCCTGTGACGCGCACCACGCGTTCCTCATCGAAGTACCCGTCTCGCCGCACGGTCACGCGGACGTCTCCCGGCGGAAGGTTTGGCACGACGAACGGCGTGACGCCCACGCGGCGTCCGTCAATCACGATGTCGGCGCCTGAGGGATGGGAAGTGACGTTGAGCGCGCCGAGCGTACGGGCCAGCGCGGGAACGTTGACCGACCGCGTTTCGCGAGGTCGAAGCTTCACCCTGGCGTTGAACGCTTCGTACCCGGGTGCTTGCACGTGAAGGTGCTGCTCGTACAGCGATGACACGGCAACTTCAAGGCCGTCGTCAGGAATCACGCCGCGTGAAACGCCGTTTGTGGTGAGCAGCGCCCCAGGCGTTCGCCCTGAAACGAACAAGGTCGCGTCTGCCTGCAGAAACGGCGTTTGGTTCGGCAAGCCGTACAACCGCAACGGACAATCGCAGATCTCCTCAATGAGCAAGTAGCGTCCATCCAAACTGAATTGCCCGTCGACGATGTTTTGAGCACCTTCAAACGCGCGCGTCACTTGACTGCCCGTTGAGGTGTCCGTCAACACGATGCTTTTTCGTGGTGAGGCGCTGTTGTCGAAGGACGCGAGGGTGCGACCGTCCGGGCTCAACCAAAACGGGGATCCCGGTCGGGTTTGCGCGATGATGCTGGTTTCGCCCGTGTCGACATTGGTTTTCGCGATGAACTCGGCGGAAGCACACCCGGACGGGCACCGAGCGAAGGTCGTGTAGTACAGCGTGGCGCCGTCTGGTGAAACGGCGCTGTGTTCGTACCATTTGAACGGCAGTGACGCGAGCGGTGACTTGCTCGTGAGGTTCACGGTTTGCTGACGAACGAACGCGTCCGAGTAAACGTCAACGTGTCCTTCTCGAGGAGCGCCGATCACGATGAGCCTCGAGCCGTTGGGCGCGACTTTGAACGTCCGCAGTTGCTTGGTGAGCAAAGCAGGCGGAGCTTGTGGCGCGCGCAAGTCAAGGCGGTACAGTTCTTCTTGATTGCGGTACGGTCCGCGTTGAAACACGAGCGAGTCGCCGAGCAACGCGGGATTTAAGCAGTAATTCGTTTGGTTGTCCGCACGGGCCGGGCCGCTTTCGAACAAGCGGCGGTTGGGTTGCGTGACGTCAATGCCAATGACGCACGCGCCCGGTCGAACCAAGGTCACGAACAATTGCCGTCCGTCTCGTGAAAAAAGGAAGTCCGTGGCCATCGCGTTCGCTGGAAGGTTCACGGCTTCCGCTTGACTTGCTCCGTCAACGCGCCGTAACTGCACCCCTTGCGGAGTCTGCACGACCAAGCGTGTTCCATCTGGTGAGAATCGATACTTGCTGAATTTCGGGAGTTCCCGAAGAAGTTGCACGTTGGGCGGTGACGTCGATTGCGTCACCGCGACGTTTGAAAGAGCGAGCGCGAGAACCAACCACGAGAACATCCTCAATCGCATTCCTTCACCTCACGAACGAGTCCTGCGGCTCGGCATGGGTCGCTGACGACCGGGCGGGCCGCCCGGTCAACGTCATCGTGCGAAGAATCGAGTGGTACGAAGAATCGACTGGCACCCAAACATTGAAATGCCCCTCGTTGCAGTGCACGTCGAGCATCTCGGAACGCCAGGCGTTCGTTCGCACGAACCAGCGGCCGTTCGCGGTTTTGAGCGTTGACGTCGTGACACGCACGGCGGTGAAAGCGACGCCGCGGTCCCGCGTGAACGGTGATGTCGTCGGTTGTACCGTGAGCGCTCATGCCTGCACATGCCAGTGCAACGCTTCGCGTGCGCGCGTGCTTGATCGTCGAACTGGCCGCATCAACGCTCATCGTAAACAACGTGTCGTCGTTTGGAAGCGCAAATGCCGACGCGCGTTCAAGCTCGTGTGACGGCAAATCGTCATTTGTGGCGCTCTCGAGAAGAGCGTGTGCGACCATACGGGCACGTGCGAAGCTCGCCTGGAAAGCGTCACGGGTTCTTGAAGCGGTCGCTGTTCGAAGCGGCGCCACGCTCATTGTCCGAAGGAAATCGAATCGTATGACCACGAATGACTCCAACGCCTGGCCGACCGACTCCCCCACCCCTCCAGAGCCTTCGTCGGCACCGAAGAAGACATCACGTCGCACGATAACCATCGTGCTCACGTTGCTGGGCGTCACGGCAATCGCAAGTGCTGGCGGCGCGTGGTGGTACACGCAAGAAGGCTTTTCGCAAGCGCCGGACACGACGGCCGTCGTCTTCACGGACGCCGTGCGCGCGGGTGAGTACGGGCGGGCGTACGACCTTCTCACGCCACGCAGTCGAACGGCCCTTACGTTTTCGCAATTTCAGCAACTCATCCGGGCCTTTCAGCAGCGCCTGCCGGCCGACTCGTCTGGCGTCACGGTCGTGAAAGACGACGGTTTCTTCGCGCGTGGGGCGACGTTGACGTTGCACGGCGAAACGCGCGCCGTGCAACGCGTGACGCGAGCCACGCCGCCACTGCGACTGCAACTTGAGAACGGCCGTTGGCGAGTGGTCGCCACGAACTTGTACGCACACGCAATGGTTGCGTTGCTGCCAGATTTGCGCGACTTGATTCCGCCGAATCGACCGGGTGAGCAGCACTTCGGTTCTCGCTCGGACATCGATCGGGCTGTCGCGACGGAGAAAGCGAAAGGTGACGAGTTGCTGCGCCGCGTCAACACGTGGCATCTGCGAGCCGTTGCGTTCGACGATTCCTTTAAAGCGCAAGGCCTTCTCAAGGAAGCGGCGGCGTTACGGCAAGCGCTTGACCCGGCGCTCGTGGAAGCGGCGCGGCGCGCACGAACGGCGGCGTCTCGGGATCGCTTGAACGACTTGATGATTCAAGCGTTCGTCGCATTCAACATGTACGACAACGAACGCGCCGCTGCGATTTACCGGCAGGTGCTGGCCAGTCCGCTCGCGACGCAAAAGCAACGTTCGGACGCACAAGGAGGCCTTGAGGAGATCGCGGGTAGGAACCGCACGAAAGCCCATTGGGCGTCGCTGGAGCAAGCCAACCGCGCGTACGACCGGGCCGAGCATCAAAAAGCCATTGCCATCTTGCAGGAGTTGCTCGCTGAAGACGACCTCACGGTCGAGCAGCGCGCTCAAGTGAACTACTTGTTGTCCTTCGCGTACCGAGACTTCGAAGACGTGCCGAACAACATGCAAAAAGCCATTGACGCCGCGCGCGCCGCCACGGACGCTGACCCTTCAAACGGCGAGTACTGGTGTAACTTGGGCGACCGCTTACGTCAATACAAAGTGCACGGTGAGTCGACGCGCGCGTTTCTGCGTGGTATCTC
Source organism: Deinococcus yavapaiensis KR-236 (assembly GCF_003217515.1). NCBI lineage: Bacteria > Thermotogati > Deinococcota > Deinococci > Deinococcales > Deinococcaceae > Deinococcus > Deinococcus yavapaiensis. The sequence goes on from NZ_QJSX01000013.1 coordinate 83,935, forward strand.
ACGTGCGTCGACCAGTAAAGTCAAAGCTGACTGCTACGTGTACTACGGTTGGAACTTGTACGAAGACGACGATTACGACGGCGCTCGGGCCGCGTGGGAGAAAGCCGTCGACCTCGATCCTCAAAACCCGGACGCGTTGAGAGCCTTGAATCAGTGAAGAACGGAACGCGCTTCGGGCCACACGAGACGCGTGGCCCGGGGCGCGTTGAAGCGAGCTTTGATCGAATTTCGCGGCCTGTTCACGACTGCAAGATGGTCGCGTGGTCTTCGTCGAGCACCCCGCCCCCCTCGAGTAGGGACCGAGCGGCACCGCGATTCTCGCTCGCTCTTGTCGACCCAGCCTCCGCGAGGACCACGGTGCTTCATGACGCGGACCGCAGCGCGATGCCGCCGTCCGCTGCGTCGAGACGGCAGCGAATGCACCCTTGCAGGCCTTCGTGCGTGAAGCGCTCGTTTGCCCGTAACTCGCGAAGGCACGCTCGTATGCTGAACGCATGGATGACAGCAGCTTCTACAGTGGCGACTGCCCGAATTGCTATGGAAGCGGGTACGATGACGGTCAGTGCGACATGTGCAGTGGCACGGGTACGGCTTTTCAATTCGCGCTCCCACCCGAGGAGCGCGGGCCAGAAGCGAGTCGGCGAAGACAGGAAGCGAACGACGCGCTGATCAGCGACCCCTTCGATGTACCGAACGACGCGGATGACCCTTCGTTCGTTGGGGTGGTCGTTGAGGACGTCGCGGCAACGCAACCAGACGCGATGAAGCTGGACGGCGAGTTCTACGCGGGCCGTTGCCGTGACGTCGAGGAGGCCTTGCAACGGTACCATTGGGCGTTTTTCGTGTTCGAGCCAGGCTCGTATCCGCTCGGGAAGGACGACTTGTACCATCAGGTGTTCGTCGTGAACGAGTTGGACGCGTTGCTGTACCTTGATGATCTGCGCGCTCGCACGCCCGACTCGGAAGTACTCGCGTTGCATGAACGCGCCATTCGAGCGCAGATGCTCGCGGAATCGGTCGATTGGGCGAAGGTACATCGGCAACGACGCTCGACCCGCCAGCGGTAAAACCTCCGCCGTTGTGCGACCGCGCGGACGTATCGGCGGCGCGGCCTCCGAGGGCGGCGAAACGCGAAACGTTCCGCGCCCTTGCACGCAACTCACACGTGATTTGGAGGTGCTGGAATGAGCTTGGACGCTTCGCCGTCACGTCGTTCGACCGTCCGGCACTTGTCGGCGCGCGTCGCTCTGCGAGTGCGACAATGCACGGGTTATGAGCGCGAAAATCCACGGAGCGGAGTACCCGGTTCAAAAGATCTTCAGTGACGACTTCACCTTCACGATTCCGTTGTACCAACGCCCGTATTCCTGGACGACCGAGCAAGCCGGCGAGTTGCTCGAAGACCTGTTGACGGCGCTCGACAACGCGCAAGAACCGTACTTTCTCGGCAGCATCGTCCTCATCAAGACGGACGGCCGAGCGGACGCCGAAGTGATCGACGGTCAGCAACGCCTCACGACCTTGACGATTCTTCTCGCAGCGCTTCGCGATTCACTGCAAGAAGCAGGACATGCCGCGGCCAGCAGCTTGAACAAGTACGTGTTTCAGCAAGGTGACGTGTTCACGGGCACGCCGGATAAACCACGCTTGACATTACGCGAACGCGACGCCGCGTTTTTCCGCACGCACATTCAAGACGCGCGCGGCTTTCACGGTGTTTCAGAGCAGCTGCCCGATCCGCAGCGTCACTTGCGCGGCAACTACGAGTTGTTCAAATCGCGGCTCAACGCGTTGGCGGTGTCCGTGCGCACGCAACTCGCGTCGTTCGTCCTGACCAACTGCTTTCTCGTCGCGGTGTCCACGCCCACCATGGAGTCCGCGTACCGCATTTTCAGCGTTATGAACGACCGCGGCTTGGACTTGTCGCACACGGACATCCTCAAATCGGAAGTGATCGGAGCGATTCCAGCGGCGCAACGCGAGCAGTACACCACCATTTGGGAGGAACTCGAGCAGACCCTCGGCCGCGATCACTTCGAAAGCGTCTTCAAGCACCTACGCACGGTCGTCCGTAAGATCAAACCGCAAGACACGCTGCTCAAAGAGTTCCGGACGTTCGTTCGCCCGCACGAAGACCCCGTCGCGTTCATCGAACGGTACTTGCAACCGTACGCTTTGGCGTACTCGACGTTGCGTGACTGCGCGTACGAAAGCGTGCAAGCCGCGGAGGACATCAACGCCCTCTTGGAATGGCTGGGCCGCGTCGACAACGAAGATTGGGTGCCGCCAGCGTTGGTGTTCTTCGTGCAGCATCAACATCAACCGGCCTTGCTGCTGCAGTTCTTCACGCGTTTGGAGCGCCTCGCGGCCGGCATGATGATTTTCCGCGCGAACATCAACGAGCGCATCAATCGCTACGCGGCGTTACTCACCGCGTTGGAGCAAGGCAACGCGCTCGCTGCTGGCAGTCCGCTCGACCTCACGGCCGAGGAGTGCCACAAGGTGGTGCGCGCCTTGGATGGCGACGTGTACAACGCCACGAAAATCCGCACGTACATTTTGCTGCGCCTCGACGCGGCCTTGTCCGGCGGAGGCGCTCGGTACGACCACAAGACGATCAGCATCGAGCACGTGCTGCCACAAAATCCACGCGTCGGCAGCACGTGGCTGCAGTGGTTTCCGGACGTGCAAGAGCGGGACCGCGCGGTGCATCGTCTCGGCAACCTCGTGCTGCTGTCGAAGTCGAAGAACAGCCAAGCGGGCACGTTCGACTTCGACAAGAAGAAGAGTGTTTACTTCCGCGCGCGTGACGGCGTGTCGCCATTCGCGCTCACCACGCAGGTGCTGATGGAAGCTGAGTGGACGCCGAACGTGCTGCACCGCCGGCAACGCGCGCTGGTGCAGTTGTTGATGAACGTCTGGCAGCTTGGTGTGCTTCGAGACGCCGTATCGTAAGCGTCCGCCACGTCAAGAAGTGACGCTCGGCACCGCTGGTGCCGAGCGTCACTTCTTGACGCCGGTGGGCGTCATCGTGAAGGCACGAAGAGGAGGGTCGCATGCTCGCAACCGTCGATAGCCTCGTGGTGTTCAAACGTCAACCCGCCCGTGTCGTGCGCGTCGCGAAGAAAGTCGAGCTGGAAGGCCCGCTCGGCACGGCCCGCGTGCGCCTCAAGGACGTCACGGTGCTGCACCCCGGCCCCGTTGACGACGTGCGCACCCTGCGCGCGCCGAGCGTCGACCCGCAGGACGTGTGGGACGTACTCGACGGGCAAGCGGCGCCGCTGCGCGACGTCGCGGAACTCGCGTTCGGGGCGTTCACGCCGGAAACAGCGCTCGCCGTGTGGCACCTCGTGGATGACGGAACGTACTTCACCCTCCGCGCGGACCGCGTTGAGCCCGTGCCCGCCGAGGTGCTCGAGCGGCGTCGCGAAGCAGCGCGGCGAGCGGACGCTGAGGCGCGCGATTGGCAAGCGTTCCTCGACGGGTTGCGTGAAGGGCGCGTCACGACCCGCCGCCTGCTCGCGGACGTCGAAGCGCTCGCGTTCGGTCGCGCGACCACGTCGCGTGTGCTCGCCGCGCTCGAGCGACCGCAAACGCCGCAAGCGGCGCACGCGCTGCTGCTCGACGTCGGCGCGTGGGACGCGTTCGTCAATCCGCACCCCGTGCGGCACGGGGTGGTCGCGCACGCGCCGACGCTTCCGACGCCGTCGTGGCTACCGGACGCGCGCGTCGACCTGTCTCACCTCGACGCGCTCGCGATCGACGACGCGGACACCGCGTACCCCGACGACGCCATCAGCTTCGAGCGCCTCGCGGGCGGGTGGCGCGTGTGGGTGCACGTCGCGGACGTCGCGGCGCTCGTGCCCGCCGGCAGCGACCTCGACGGGGAAGCCCGCGCGCGCGGCGCGACGCTCTACCTGCCGGAAGGGGTCTCGCCGATGCTGCCGCGCGACGTGTCCCACGAAGTCGCCTTGGGTCTCACGGAAGCGTCGAACGCCCTGAGCGTCGCGGTGACGCTCGACGAGGCGTTCGAACCGCAACGCGCCGAGGTGCTCCTTACGCGGGTGCGGGTGACGCGCGTGTCGTACGAAGACGCGCAAGCGCGCCTCGACGCGGGCGACGCGCTCCTCACCCTTCTCGCGCGCTTCGCGGCCGCGCGCCGCGCCGCGCGGGAAGCGGCAGGCGCGATCCTCATCGACTGGCCGAGCGTGCGCGTGCGCGTCCACGACCACGCCGTGCGCTTCGAACCCGAAGTGCGCCTCGAAAGCCACCGCGTCGTGGAAGAAGCGATGCTGCTCGCCGGGTGGGGCGCGGCCGCGTGGGCGGCCGAACGGCACCTCGCGTTGCCGTTCGTGACGCAACACGCGCCGTTCACCCGCCCGAACGGCGAAGGCTTGGCGTTGCAGTTCGCGCGGCGCCGCGCGTCGAAACGCACGACCTTCGCGTTCACGCCCGCGCCGCACGCGGGAATCGGCGTGAACGCGTACGCGCGCGTCACGAGTCCGCTGCGCCGCTACGAGGACCTCGCCGCGCACCAGCAACTGCGCGCGGCCCTCTTGGAGGAACGCGCGTCGTCCGGGCGGGACGCGCTCGCGCGCGTTCTCGTGGCAGACGCGGGCGCGAACGCCGTGAAGGCCGCGCAGCGCGACTCGACGGCGCATTGGACGATGGTGCACTTGCAGGCGCTCGACGCGTGGGAAGGCGACGCGCACGTCGTCGGTCGCCGCGGCAAGCGCGCCGTCGTGTTCGTGCCGGCGTTCGGCTTGGAAGTCTTGATGAAGCTCGACGAGCCGGTCGGATCGCACGTGCGCGTGCACCTCGACCGCGTGGACATCCCGAATTTGCGCGCGACCTTCCGCGTGGTGTCGAGCGAGGCGGCGTGACGCGCGTGCGGCATACTTGCGGCATGACCGACCCGCTGCTCACGCCTTTCCTCGACGTCGGCACGCCTCCCCCGTCATCGCTCGTCGTGCTGCGTTCCCTCGCGGTCGCGGACGCGCTCGGCGCCGCCACGGAATTTCAACGCCCGGAGGACATCGCGGCGCGCTTGCCGCGCGTCACGGGATACCACGAAGGGTCCCCATTCGGATTCGCGCCCGGTGAAGCAACGGACGACACGCAGATGACGGTCGCGACGCTACTCGGGTACGCGAGCGGCCGCGGTCTCACGGGCGTGCTGAACGCGCTGCGCACCTGGGCAGGAAGCGACCCGCCGGACGTTGGGACGCTCACCCGCGCAGCGTTGCGCGTCGGTCGCGTCAACGGTGGGGTGCGTGCGTGGGAAGCGTCCGGGCGCACGTCGGCAGGCAACGGCGGGTTGATGCGCGTCGCGGCGGTGTTCATCGCGGGCATGCGCGGCGAGTCGCTGTTGCACGAAGCGGCGCGCGTCACGGCCCTCACGCACGCCGATCCGCGGTGCGTGCTCGCCAGCGTGTTCCTCGTGGCGTTCCTCGAAGCGCTCGAAGCGCGTGTGCCGTACGCCGCGGCCGCTGAGTGGGCGCTTTCGTGCGCGCGCACCGTGGACGTACCGATGGCGCTGCGAGATCTGCTCGACGAGCACGACGCGCAAGGGTACGCGGCGCTCGTCCCGGACGCCTTCGCGTCCGTCGAAAGCGCGGTGCGCGGTGGGCTGCGCGGCGAAGCGCCCTCCCAGTCGGGGTTCGTGTTGGACACGCTGCGCGCGGCCGTCGCGCGCGCAAACGGCGAGTCGTGGATGGACTGCGTGGCGTCGGTGGTGCTGCGCGGCGAGGACAGCGACACGGTCGCGTGCGTCGTCGGCGCGATCCTCGGCGCGCGCGGCTTGGAAGCGCCCGCGCACTTGCTGCCCGCGTTGCGACTCGGGCATGACTGGCCAGGCTGGTCGCGCGCGTGGCCGTGCGACGCGCACTTCGAACGCGTCGTGCGTGACGCGTGGCAGGGCGCGCCGTTTTCCCGCGCGCCGCTCGTGCCGAGCTTGGATGAAGACCCGGCGGTCGTGGCGAGCGCGTTGCGGCGCGTGTGGCGCGCGTGGGCGGCCGGCGCGTGGACGTGCAACGTCGTGCACCCCGAGTACGCGTGGCCGGACGGCTCGACGCAGGACGGCGCGTGGTTGCTGTCGTCGCCGTTACTCGCGCACCTCGCCGGGTGGAACACCACCGAGGTGCGGCAGTGGGACGTGGACGTCCCGTGGGGCTTCCTGGTGTCTTTCGACGGGCGCTTCGCGGCGCGACACGAATGGCAATTCCCGTACTCAGCGATGTGGAGCGCGGACAATCCCTTCCGCGGCGTGCACGAAGTCCGCGTTTCGGACGTGCGCGCCTTGCACGGCGTTCGCTGGGAGCGACGCGCATCCTTCTCGCATTGGCTCGACGCGCCCACCGCCGGGTGTGATTCGAGCGCGCCGTGGCCGCACGGCGACCGACCCGACGTGAACGACGCGTTCCGGCAGGCCGCGCGAACGGTGGGTTCCGAACGGCCCGTCCTGAGCGCGGGCGAACTCACCCAGGCGCTGCAAGACGCGCGCGTCGCGTTGCGCGCCTCGCCGTCACGAGGCGGCGCGGGCATCACGGACGTGCGGCGCCGCACGCTCGGCTCCGCGCAGTGCACGCTGCGCCGCGCGCCGCACTGGCAAGCGACGGAACGCGGCGCGTACGTGCCGCTCGCCGCCTCGCACTGGCACTTTCAAGCGCAACCGTCGCACCGCGCCGTGCGCGCCGCCATGACAGAGGGGTGGTGGGATGAACGGCGCGCCGATCGCTTGCGCTTCTCGAGCGGTGAAGGAGCGGTCGACGTGCGCATGCTGCCTCACCCGCGCTTGTTGCAGCGCGCACGGCGGGGCGGTGGGTGGTTCGTGGCGCTCCTCGAAGGCGGCCTCTGGCTCGACACCTTCGAGGATCCCGCCGCGTTACACGGTCAACTCGAACGGTACGTCGACGTGCCGCGCTTGGCGTTGCTGCGCTCTCCCGCCCGCGCCGCGTTCGACGCGAGCACGGCGCGCCTCGCCGCGTCTTTGATGGGGGCGAGCCTCGCGGAAGTGTTCCGTGTGCAGTCCGCGCCCAGTTGGCGTGACGCGCCGCCCGCCGAGGAGACCGTGCGAAACGCGAGCGCCCTTGCGCTCGCGGCGCTCGCAGCGTTGCTGCGCGCGCACGAGGACGGCGCGCTCGGCGAGTTGCTGCCGCCGCATGATCGACGCGGCGACACGTACCGCGCGTTCGCCCTGCCGTTCGAAGCGCCGTCCGCGCCGCACGTGCTCGTGCGGTTCCTCGCGGACGGCGGTGAGATCATCCTCGCGCGCGACGCGACCGAACGGTTCGTCGTGACGACGAACGAAGCGATCCTGCTCGATTTGCTGCCCGACGAGGACTTGCCGAGCGGAAGCGTTCGCACGGCCGCGTCGTGGTCGGCGGCGTTGACGCTGCTCGACGCGTACCCGTGGCCGCTTTTTACGCCGAGCGACGTGCATCCGGACGTGCGCACGCGCCTCGAACGCGCGGCGGCTGCGCGCGGCGCGGCGCTGCGCACGCCGTGGGAGGAGCGATGACGCGCGCGGGGTGCGTCCACGCGGCATTTGCCGCGCGTGTTCGAAGCGCCCGACCTAGAATGAAGGGGTTGTGATGGCCGCGTTGAACGAGCTTTACCAGGCGGGCACGAACCTGGGCTTCCGCCTCGCGGAAACCACGGAAGTCGCGCGCCTGCTCCTCGCGGGCCTTGGCGAGGACGACGTGCTGCGCGAAGCGGTGGAACGCGACCTCTTCGGGGTGCGCTCTCCCGCGAGTCGCCGCACCCTCGCGCGGGCGCTCCTCACGCGCCTGCAGGGCGTGCCGCGCGACGTGCTCGAACTGCTGGTGGACGGCGATTCGACTTCGCGGCGCCTCGCGAACTTCGCGCTCGTGCTGCGCGAGCACCGCTTGCTGCGTGAGTTCATCGCGGACGTCGCCCTCGAACGCGCGCCGTCCGCGCAACCGACCCTCACGCGCGGCGACCTCGGCGCCTTCCTCGCGCGCAAGCAAGTGCAAGAACCCACGGTCGGCGCGTGGAGTGACGCGACCCTCAAGCGGGTGCGCACGCGCCTCGTCGAACTGCTCCTCGCGGCAGGCCTCCTCGAAATCGAAGATCGCCGCACGTACCGCCTTCTGACTTCCCGCGTCCCGAAACCCCTCCAAGCGGCGTTACGAGGCGCGAACCTCTCTCCCCTGCTTCCCCTGCTACTCGATCCTCATGCGTGAACTGACCCTCCCCGAACGACTCGACCGCCTCAAAACGGCCCTCAGCGACCCCGCGATTCTCAAAGCGCAAGGTCTCGGCAACGAAATCGCGTTTTACATCTTCGATTACGACCCGCAGTTCGAACCGACCGTCACCGCGCACGTGCAGCGCCTCCTGGAGCGCCTGGAGTACGAGGTGCTGCACGTCGACCTCTACCGCGTGTGCCTCGAAGCGATCGACGCGCGCGGCCTCACGCAGCGCGCCCTGGACCTCGAAGCGCAAAAAGGCAGCGCCGCGCTCGCCAAAGCACTCCACGCGACACTCGCGCCGGACAAGCTCGCGCGCCTCATCGCCGAGAAAGTCACGCCGCAGCACCGCCTGGTGTTCCTCACGGGCGTTGGCGCGGCGTGGCCGCTCGCGCGCTCGCACGCCCTGCTGAACAACTTGCACGCGCTGCTCGACCACGTGCCGCTCGTGACGTTCTACCCCGGGCGGTACGACGGGGAAAGCCTCAAGCTCTTCTCCACCTTCGACGACGACAACTACTACCGCGCGTTTCAACTCGTGCCGCGCACGACGAGAAGCGCTTGACGAGGTACGCATGACGATCATCGGCACCACCATCGGCGAGCTGTTCAAGAAAGACATCCACCGGGACATCAACGGCGTCATCAAAGTCGGGCAACTCGACGACGCGCACGTGCAACAAGAACTCGAAGAGTACATTGTCACCAGCGAGCTCGCCGGGCACTTCGACACGCTCTTCAACCATTACGCCGCGTCCTTCCGCAATCCCACGGACAAGATCGGCATTTGGATCTCCGGCTTCTTCGGGTCGGGCAAATCGCACTTCCTGAAGATCGTGTCGTACCTGCTCGCGAACCGCGTCGTCGCCGACCGACCCGCCGTCGAGTACTTCACGGGCAAGTTCGCCGACCCGATGGTGCACTCGGCGGTGGCGCGCGTCGCGGCCGCCGGACCGACCACCGACGTGATCCTCTTCAACATCGACTCGGTCGCGGACGCGAACTCCAAAGCGGACAAGGAAGCGATCGTGCGGGTCTTCCAGAAGGTGTTCGACAATCACCTCGGGTACCTCGGGAGCGTGCCGGGCATCGCGAACCTCGAGCGGCAACTCGACGCGCGCGGTGAACTCGCCGCGTTCAAAACCGCGTTCGAAGAAGCGACGCTCACGTCGTGGCACAGCGGCCGTGAAGCGTTCGACTTCTACCGTGACGAAGCGATCGGCGCCATCGTCAGCGTGTGCCGCCTCAGCGAGGAGTCCGCGCGGCGCCTCGTCGACTCGACCATCGACGGCGCGACGACCCTCAGCGTGCAAGACTTCGCGCGGCGCGTGAACGCGTACATCGACGCGAAAGGGTCCTCGCAGCGCGTGGTGTTCATGATCGATGAAGTCGGGCAGTACATCGGCGAGAACAGCGACCTGATGCTGAATCTTCAGACGGTCGCGGAGGACCTCGGCACGATCTGCGCGGGGCGCGCGTGGGTGTTCGTCACGTCCCAAGAAGCGATCGACCAGATCACGAAGCAAGACCGCATGCGCGCCCAGGACTTCTCGAAAATTCAAGGGCGGTTCACGCCGAGGGCGCGCGTGAACTTGTCGAGCACGAACACCGACGAAGTCATCAAGCTGCGCCTGCTCGACAAACGCGACGACCTCAAAGCGGATCTCGCCGCCTTGTACGCCGACAAGGACGTCGCCTTGCGCAACCTCATCCGCTTCACGGAGGACGCGGCGGACATGCCCGGCTACCGCAGCGAAGCGAGTTTCGTCGCGGCGTACCCGTTCGTGCCGTACCAGTTCACCCTGCTGCAACGGTCCTTCACGGCGATTCGCTCGATGGGATCGAGCGGCAAGCACCTCGCGAGCGGTGAGCGCAGCATGCTCGACGCGTTTCAACTCGCCGCGATGAGCGTCGCGAAGCACGAACTCGGCGCGCTCGTACCCTTCCACGCCTTTTACGGCGCCGTCGCGGGCTTCCTCGACAACGACGTCAAGACCGTCATCGGGCAAGCGCGTGGGAACGCCGCGCTCGAAGCGCACGACGTGGACCTCCTACAGACGCTGTTCCTCGTGAAGTACGTCAAGGAACTGCGCACGAACCTCGAGAACCTCACGACGCTCAGCCTCACGCACGTCGACCAGAACCGCTTGGAGCTGCGCCGCCGCGTCGAAGGCAGCCTCGCGCGCCTGGAGAAGCAGACGCTCGTAGCGCGCAGCGGCGACGAGTACAGCTTCCTCACGAACGAAGAGCAAGATGTCGGCCGGGAAATCAAAACGGTGGACGTGGAACCGGGCGAGCTCACGGACGAACTGCAAAAACTCGTGTTCGAGGAAGTGTACGCCGAGAAGCGCGTGCGGCTCGACGCGCGTCACCAGTACGGGGTGTACCGCAAGCTCGACGACCGCATGTACGGCCTTCAAAGCGGGGAGCTCGGCGTGCACGTCCTCACGCCGGACGCCGACCGTTACGCGGAACTCAGCGATGACGGCGCGGCGATGCTGTTCACGGGCGGCGGCACGGAACTCCTCGTGCGCCTCCCGAACGACGACACGCTCGGGCGGGAGTTGCGGGCGCTGGTGCAGACGACGAAGTACGTGCTGCGCAAGAACACCTCCACCCTCTCGCCGACGCTGCGGCGCATCATCGACGATCGCCGTGAAGAAAACCGCGAGCGGGAGAAACGCGTGCTCGATCTCCTGCGCGGCCTCATCGCCGGGTCGGCGTTGTTCGCGAACGCCGCGCGCGTCGAGGTGAAAGCCAGCGACCCTCGCGAAGTCGTGAACGCGGGCTTGCGCAAACTCGTCGAGAACGCCTTCAACAAACTCGGGTACGTCAAGAGTCCCTTCGACTCCCTCGCGCAAGTGCAAAGCGCGTTGACACGCCTCGACGATTCGCAGACGCTCGACCAGGACACCCCGAATCACCTCGCGCACTCGGAGCTACGCACCTTCCTCAGAAACGAAGGCCTCGCGCACCGCAAAGTCACCGTCCGCAACCTCGTGGACCGTTTCACGCGCCGCCCGTTCGGTTGGACAGACCTCGACGTGCTCGGCGTCCTCGCCGAAACGCTCGCGCGTGGCGAGGTCGAACTGCGCCACGCGAACGCGCCCGCGAATCTCGCCGACAAGAACCTCGCGGCGAACCTCAGCGCGGTCCGCAAGCAAGACGAGTACACGCTGCGCCTCGCCGAAGTCGTCGATCCCGCCCAGCTGCGCGTCGCCCGCGACGTCGCCAAGGACCTGCTCGACTCGGCGGTCGTGCCCATCGAAGCCGCGCCGCTGCGCGACAAAGTCCTCGAAGCCGCCGCGAAGCACACGGCGACGCTGAAGAAGTACCTGGAGCGCGCCGCGACCGGCCCGTACCCGTTCAAGGACGCCATGACGACCGCCGTAGTGTCCTTGCAAGGCCTCGTGGACGCGCGTTCGCCCGCCGAGTTCGTCGCGAAAACCGCCAAGTTGAAGGACGACCTTGAAGACGCCATGGCCACCTTGGAAGACGCGGGTAAGTTCTTCGAGCGCAACATCGCGACGTTCGACGCGTTCGTGCGCGACCTCGACAAGCTCAGCGGAGACCTACCGCACGTCACGGACGCTGCCCTGCTCGCGAACGTCGACCGGGCGCGCGCCATCCTGCAAGAAAAGAACCCGTCGCAAGCGCTGTATCAGAACTCGAAGATCCTCGCCCCGGTCCTCGAGCATGTCGCCGAGCTGCTCGCCGAGCGCAAGAAGGCCGCCTTGAGCGCGTGGCAAGCGGAGACGACGCACCTCACCGAGATCGCACGCGACCTTCCGCAGGACCGCCGCGCGCCCATCACGAAGCCGCTCCTCGCCCTGAAGAGTGAGATCGAGAAGGCGACGTCCATCGACGCGGTCCTCGCTCGGCAAGGTTGGATCGCCGAGCGCGCCCGTGGCGTCGAAGGTGCTCTGATCGACGCCTACAACACTTGGCTGCAAGAGCAAGCAGGGCCAAAGGACACGAAGCGCGACGAAGTCGAGTCTGACATCAAGCCGAAGACGATCCGCAAGGTTCGCGTCGCTCATCTCGCCAAGAAGCCCTTGCTGGAGACCGCCGAAGACGTCGAAGCGTACCTCGCTGCCCTTCGCGCCGAACTGCTCACTGCCATCAATAGTGGCGATCACATCCGACTGGAGTAATTCGTGAATCGAAGTGCCATCAAGAAGTTCGCCACGTGGGCCCGTGTCGCTCTGCGCGACGGGGCCAAAGCTCGCTTAAGTCAATTCGGCATCACCGAGAAGGGGGTCATGTCGGCCCGGCGCATCGAAGGTGGTCTCATCATCGGCGACCGCATCCTTACGCTGGAGACGCACGAAGTCGGGCAGTACCACGACCTCCTCGCGCACCTAGCGCGCACGAGCTACGCGCACGTCGTGGACGAAATCGCGTACACGTGGTTCAACCGCATTGCCGCCCTGCGCTACATGGAACTCAACGACCTCAGCGAGCGCGTCTTGAGTTCGAGCGCAGGCGGCGTCGAACCTGACCTACTCGTGAACGCTGATCTCCTCGCAAGTTCCGGGGACCTGGAAGGCGTCACCCTCGTCAACCTCGAAGCGTGGCGGGGAAGCGCGCCCGCCGGGCAAGAGCGTGAGTTCGTGTACCGCAAGTTGCTCGTCGCGCAGTCCCGCGCCCTGAGGACCGCCCTGCCCTTCTTGTTCGAAGGCAAGCTGTACCTCGAACTGTTCACGCCCGCGAACCTGTTGCACAGCGACGGCGTTCTACGCCGCATGATCACAGACATCCCCGAGGAAGACTGGCAGGACATCGAGATTGTCGGGTGGTTGTACCAGTTCTACATCAGCGACCGCAAAGACGAGGTGATGGGTCAGAAGGGCAAGTACGCCGTCGAGGACATTCCCGCCGCGACGCAACTGTTCACGCCACACTGGATCGTGCGGTACATGGTGGAGAACTCCCTCGGACGCGTGTGGCTCGAAGCGCACCCGGACAGCACACTGCGCGAGTACATGCCATATTACCTCGAAAGCGAAAACGAGCCGCCCCCCGCGAACCCCGACCTTCGGCCCGAAGACCTCAAGGTCATGGACCCCGCGTGTGGCAGCGGGCACATCCTCGTGTACGCCTTCGACCTCCTCGCGCACATCTACCGCGAGCGAGGGTACAGCGACCGTGAGATTCCCGAGCTCATCCTCACGCACAACCTCCACGGCGTCGACATTGACGAGCGCGCCGCGCAACTTGCATCGTTTGCCGTCACCATGAAAGCTGCGGGCCTGAACCGCCGCGTTTTGCGCCGCCCGCCGAACCTCAATGTCGCCCAAGTCAAGAGCACGCGGGGTCTCAATTTACCCACTGTGCCCGTATCCGGCTTCGACAAGAAAGCGTGGGAAGCGCTCGTCACCGCCTTCCGAGACGCTGACCACCTCGGTAGTCTCATCATGCCACCCGAATTCTACCCTGAGACGTTGAGGGGGCAGTTGAAAGCGTTGGAGCAAAGTGGGGCGTTGCTGGAAGAAGGTTTGCTTGAGAACTTGAATGACCTGTTGAAGCAAGCGGAATTGTTGCAGCAGAAGTATGATGCGGTGGTAGCAAATCCGCCATACATGGGAAGCGACAGATTTCACCCCCTACTGTACACTTTTATTGAGTCTCATTACAGGAATGCACTGCCCGACCTCTACGCAGCAATGATGCTGAGATGTATAAGCATGACCATCCATAACGGGGTTATGTCTATGATCAATCAAAGCGCCTGGATTTATTTATCAACATTTAAGTCTTTGAGAAAGGATTTGATCGGATCCATCTACATCAGCAATCTTTTGCACTTAGGAACTCGGACCTTCCCTGAAATATCAGGTGAGGTAGTGCAAAACGTCGCATTTTGCGTAACACCATCTCAACAGAAATCTACAAGTCTCTTTATAGATTTAACGGGCGGCACGAGTTCGGAGGACAAGAGGCAGATTTTTCTATCACGTGAACATAGGTATAGAAAAACACTACAAGAATTCACGCATATTGATGGATATGTGTTTGCATATTGGCTATCAGCAAAGATGATCGAATCCATGAGTATTAGCAGGCTAAAGGATTATGGATCTGCTAGGCAAGGAATTAAGACTGGAGACAATACTCGCTTCTTGAGATATTGGTACGAGGTAAACAATGTAGACATACAAAGCACGTGGTATTACTGCACCAAAGGAGGACCCTTTAGGCGATGGTACGGCAATAACGAGTATGTATTAAATTGGAAGAACAGCGGTCGTGAGATACGCAATTTCAAGGATCATGAAGGTAGACTTAAGAGTAGACCACAAAACACGCATTTATTCTTTAAAATGGGCTTCACCTGGTCTTCTATCTCGTCCGGGCCTTTTTCAGCACGCTATACGCCAGAAGGTTTCACATTTGAGTCGACGGGCTCAATGTACTTCCCAATAGGCGCGGACATCTTTCGAATTCTTGGGTACGTGAACTCCAAAGTTGCCCAAGAAGTTTTTAAAGTTACCGCCCCCGATCTTCATTATACGGAAGGAGCATTGCAGTCGCTGCCATACCTTACGGATGCTGGCCGGGATACTGAAGTGAGTTCCGCAATTGAAATTTCTAAACATGATTGGGACAACTTCGAGAACTCGTGGGACTTCCAAACCCATCCTCTTCTGCGTCATAACACCTCATTTCTGTTCGACGCCTTCGCCGCTTGGCAGCAGCAATCTGAGGACGCCTTCCAGGAACTCAAACGCCTCGAAGAAGAAAACAACCGCTACTGGATCGACGCCTACGGCTTGCAAGACGAACTCACGCCCGACGTGCCCGACGAGCAGATCACCATCCGCCACGCCCATCGTGAGCGTGACGCGAAATCGCTCATCTCGTACGCCGTGGGCTGCATGATGGGCCGTTATAGCCTCGACATGCCTGGCCTCGTCCACGCCGGGCAACCGTTCAACCCGAGCAAGCACACGACCTTCCCTGCGGACAAAGACGGCATCCTGCCAATCACGAGTGCGCCCTTCTTCGAAGACGACCTCGCCGCACGCTTTACGGACTTCCTACGTATCGCCTACGGCCCCGAGAAGCTCGAGGAGAACCTTCGCTGGATCGCCGAGTCGCTGGGCCTCAAAGGCAACGAGAATGCCCGGGACCGCATTCGGCGGTACTTCGTGTCGGAGTTCGTGTCAGACCACGTACAGACGTACAAGAAGCGACCGATCTACTGGCTGTTCACGAGCGGGAAACGTCGCGCGTTCGGCGCGTTCATGTACCTGCACCGTTACACGCCCGACACGCTCGCACGCCTGCGCACGGATTACCTGCTGGAGTTGCAAGTGAAGCTCGAAGCGGAATTGACGCGCGCCGTCGACGACCTCGAACGTGCGACGGGCGCGAACCGCAAGAAGGCCGAGACGCGCGTGAAGGACCTCCGCGGGGACCTCGAGGAGATCCGCGCGTACCAAGCGAAAGTGCAAGACGTCGCCGACCGCCGCATCGAACTCGACCTCGACGACGGCGTGGCGTACAACTACACGCGCTTCAAAGGACTCGTGTACGAAGGCGCGGACCTCAAAATGGCCGACCTTGAGAAGAAAGCGCAGTGGAAGCTCGACCTGCTCGCGCAGCAAGCCAAGCCCCTCGTCAGCACCGATTGACTTCCTGCGGCCCCGCGAACGGGGCCGCTTCTCTCCAACATTCGAAGGACGCCATGGCATCCATCCCGAACAACGAACAAGAACTTCAAGCGTGCGTGCGAAAGGCGAAACGCTTCGTCCGTCAAAGAGCGTTGATCTCCGGAGCGACACGCGCACTGCCCACAAAGGCACTGCTCGCAAGCGCATTGCCCCCGACGTTTGTGGCCGTCGATTGGGACCTGAGCGACATGACGATGAGCCTCGACCACGTGAATGGCATGTTCGGCTTGACGCCTCAGCAAATCGAGGCGTTGGAGGAGAGCCAGCGTCTCGCCGTTCAAACGGCCATCGCTCGTCTCGTGGACTCGGCGGTCGGCAAGTACCTCACGAAAGAGTTGATCGACGTGGTCCAAAGGCGTTCCGGCGTGACGACCGCGACGAAGCACGCCGCGAAGTACCTTCCGGTCGTGAACGGCGCGGTGGGGTACGGCACGTTCGTGGTGACGTGCGATCGGCACATCCTCGAGTGCGAGCAGGTCGTGCGCGCCGTGTGGGCTTCTAGACGAAACGGAGCGCGTGAGGCGTGACGGAACGCGACACCTTTTCGAGCGAGCCGTTCCCGATGATCGACTTCGCGGTGCGGGTCTTGCGCTGGCTCGCCTCGCGTCCGCCCGGCGCGCGGGCGACGTCGTCTGAGATCGCAGGCGAGCTCGGCGTGACCGATCCGAGCGTCGTACGGCAAGCGTGCGCCGCGTGGAAGGTGGGCGGCACGAAAGGATCGGGGTACGACCTCGACACGCTGCGCGACACGCTGTCGCGCGGGCTGCTGCCGGACGGGCCGGTGCGCGTGTCAAGCGACGGCCTCGGCGCCTTCGAGACGCTCTTACGCCGCTTCGTGCCGAGCGTGTTCGTGGCGTGGTCGAACGCGGAAGATGCAGAAGCGCACCTCGTCGGCCAGGACGCCTGGGACACGCTTCCCGCGTTCCTTCCGGTGTTCGCCCTCGGCGTCGAACGCTCGGACGCGCGGGGCAGCGTGACGTTGGCGGACGCGGTGCGCCTCACGCAAGTCACGCGGGTCATGACGCGCGGCGTGCCCGAACCGACCGCGTGGCGCATGCGGCGCTTGCTGGACGCCTTGAACGAAGCGACCCTGCCGATCCTCTCCTCGACGGACGTGGCGGCGCTCATCGACGTGCCCAGTCACACCCTGCGCAAGGACTTGTCGCTGCTGGAGTTGGAAGCGGGCGTGCAAGGCATCGGCCTCTACCGCACGCGGCTCGTCGAAGGGTTGCGCGCGACGTTCGGCTTCGCGAACGCGGCGGCCGAGCACGTCGTGGTCGTGCCGAACTCCGACCTCGGTCGCGCGTGGGCGAGCGAGCCGCCACGCGCGGCGTTCCCGTTGGACGCGCGCGTGCGCGTGGCGTTCCACGACGAGAACGTGCCGCTCCGCGCGGACGGTTCGCTCACCGTGGTGTCCACGGATGACGTGACGCTGCCGTTCGCGGACGACGCCGTGCGCCTCGCGTTCGGTCCGAACACCGCGTGGACGGACTTGGCGTTCGACGTCACGAACGCCTTCTTGCACTTCCTGGTGCGCGTTCCACGACGGGCGAGCGACACGCCCGCCTCCCTCCCCTCCCCCGTGCGTCCTTCCCACATGGACCTGCCGCTGGGCGACGTCGCTATGGACGTTCCGCCTTCTTCTCCTCACCTGGAGGTGCCTCCTGTGACCGAACCGACCGTATCGCCGAAAGCCGCCGCGTACCTCGACTTCCTTTCCGAGGAAGGCTTCCGCCCGCAACTCGACCAGGACGGCGACGTCAGCTTCAAGTTCGAAGGCGGGCATTACGTGCTGTTCACGCGCGATCCCGACCCGCGGTTCTTTCACTTGCTGTACCCGTTCTTCTTCGAGCACGACCCGGACGAAGACGGACCGCGCGTGCTCGCCACGGCGATGCACGTCACGAAGGACGTGAAAGTCGCGAAAGTCTACCCGGCGGGCGGCAACGACGTGAGTGCGAGCGTGGAGTTGTTCTTGCCGAACGCGGACGACTTCAAAGCGGTGCTGTCGCAGTCGTTGAGCGCGTTGCAGTACGCCGTGCGGCAGTTTCGCGCGGCGATGCAGGCGAATTGATGGTCGCGCGCGCTATGGTGCCTTTGACGTGAGCACGGACCGCATTCAATCGAGCCTCAAGGAACTCTTCGACGCCGATCGGCATTGGCCGCACGAAGGACGCCGCGTCGTCTTCTGGTACGACGCCGCAGGCGAGTTCGAGGAGACGTTCGACACCCTCGCCTTGCCGGGCGTGCAGCGCGTGCGCCTCGCGGACACGCCGTTCACCGTCAAACGCCGCTTGCTCATCGACGAGCCGGACGCGCCGTTTTTGCTGTACGCGCCGTTCGCGGAGCCCGCCCCACACGAGAATTGGTTGTACGACGTGCAGGCGGCCGGGCGGGTGTTCAGCGCGGACCGCGCGGCGATGCTGCACGCCGACTTCGGCTTCCTCGACCGTTCCCTCGAAAGCTTTCTGCGCGGGAAGTTGCGGTTCTTCGCGAGCAAGAAACGCGAGGAGGCCTTCCGGGCGCTCGGCGTGACGAAAAGCGCGAGCGCGTTCGACGTGCTGATCGCGATGCTGTCCGTGCTCGTCGGTTTGAAGGTCGCCGACGCGGCCCTCGTCGTGCGGCGCGTCCTGATGGGCGGCCTCGACGAACCGTCGAACGCCGTGTGGAACGAAGTCGTGAAGTACGTGACGCCCCAGGAGTTCTGGAGCGTGACGCGCGCGACCCTCAACTTCCCCGTCGATGGTGCGGTCGAGCCGACGCTGCGCCGCCTCTTCCTCGCGCTGGCCCTCACGCACCTGCGCCGCACCTTCGACGGCGCGTGGCCGGGCGGCAGCAGCCCGTGGAACGCGCCGCTGCTGATCGAACCGCCGCACGCGGCGTTCGTGTTCGTCGACGCGTGGCTGAAGCACGCCGAGGACGCGCCGCGCTTCGCGGACCTCCGCGCGGACGTCGAGGGGGACCTCGACGTGAAAAGTGTCTTCGAGAAGGCCGATCCGAGCGCGTTCGTGAACGTCGAGACCTTCGAGGCGTTCGACGAGTTGCTGCTCGCGCGCCTCACGGACGACGCGCGCTTCTCACGGCGTCGCGCGGACGACGTCGCGGCGCTCATCGAACGGCGGCGCGGCACGTTCACCTTCCCCGCGTACTGGGAAGCGTACGCGGCCGTCGCGGCGGCCGCGGAGTTCTTGGAGCGCGAATCGACCCTCACGAGTTTGCCGCGCGACGCGGGCGCGCTTTTCGAAGCGTACGCGCGCAGCTTGCACCGCTTCGATCGCCTCTACCGGGCGTTCATGACGGCCGCGCACGCGAGCAGTGACGCGCAACGCGACGTGCTGCACGACCTGATCGAGCACGTGGAGCGCGTGTACGTGAACACCGTCCTCGATAAGGTCGGCGAAGCGTGGTCGGACGCGCTCGCCGCGAACGTCGAGGGGGTCGTGCACCGTCGGCAGCGGCAAGAACGCTTTTTCGACGTGTTCGTCAAACCGATCTTGGAGCGCGGCGAGAAAGTCTTCGTGATCGTGTCGGACGCGCTGCGGTACGAAGTCGCCGAGGAGCTCCGCGAGCGCCTCAAGGTGGAGTTGCGCGGCGAACCGGACCTCACGCCGCTGCTGGGCGTGCTGCCCAGCAAGACCGCGTGGGGCATGCCCGCCTTGCTGCCCGGCGAAGGACTCGCGTGGACCGCCCCGGACGTCATCAAACGCGGCGGCGTTTCGCTGTCGACCCTCGAGAAGCGTTCGGACGCCCTCGCCGCGACGGGAATTCCCGCGCGGGCCATGCGCCTCGCGGACCTCGTGGGCATGCGCACCGAAGAAGGCCGCGCCCTGCTGCAGCCGCTGCGGCTCGTGTACCTGTACCACAACGTCATCGACGCGCTCGGGGATCACGCGCCGAGTGAAGCGCGCGTGCTTGAAGCGTGCGCGAACGCCGTCGAGGAACTCACGCGGGCCGTGAAACGCCTCGCGAACACCCTTAACGCCACGCACGTCATCCTCACCGCCGACCACGGCTTTCTCTACCAACGCCTCGCGCTCGAAAGCGCCGAGAAGTTGCCGCTGCCGAAAGACGCGGGTGTCCTCGTGACGGACCGCCGCTTCGTGCTCGGCCGGGGTCTCGCCGAGGTGGCCGGCACGATTCGCGTGCCTCTCGCGACGTACCAAGCGCTCGACGCGCCCGACGACCTCGTCGGCCTCTTCCCGAGGGGCGCGCTGCGCTTCGCGGTGCAAGGCGGCGGCGCGCAGTACGTGCACGGCGGCGCGAGCTTGCAGGAGTTGACGGTGCCCGCCTTGGTGTACAAGCACGTGCGGGCCGTGAAAGGCGACGACGGCCCCAGCCGCAAGGTCGGCGTGATCGTCGCGGCGACGCAACGCCGCGTCACCACGAACACCTTCACGGTGCGCCTCGTGCAAACCGACGCCGTCTCGGACCGCGTGCGACCCCGCACCGTCACCGTCGCGCTGTACGACGCGAGCGGCGCGGCCATCACGGACGAACGCACGGTGGCGTTGTCGAGCGGCAGTCCCCACGCGGTGGAACGCGAAGTGCCCGTGCGCCTCACCATCGCCCGCGCGAACCTCGATTCCTCCAGCGCGTACCAGTTGATCGTGCGGGACGTGGAGGACGGCGCGGACGTGCTGCGCGAAGCGTGGACGGTGCGCCTCGCGATTTCGAACGACTTCGGAGACTTCTGATGGACCCCACGCTCGACCTCGACGCGAAACTCAACGCCGCCTTCCCCGGAAAGGTCGTGCGTAAAGACCTCACGGGCCGCATCAAAGAAGGCGCGAACGTGCCCGTGTACGTGCTGGAGTACCTGCTCGGCATGTACTGCGCCACGAACGACGACCTCGCCATCGAAGAAGGCGTCACGCGCGTCAAGAAGATCCTCGCGGAGAACTACGTGCGGCCCGACGAAGCTGAGAAGATCAAATCGAAAGTACGCGAGACGGGCCGCTACACCATCATCGACCGCGTCACCGTGCACCTCAACGAGAAGCACGATCGCTACGAAGCGACCCTCATGAGCCTCGGCGTGAAAGGCGTGGAAGTCGACGCGGAAATCGTCAAGCAATACGAGAAGCTCCTCGTCGGCGGCATCTGGTGCATCCTCGGCCTCGCGTACGACGCGTCGCACCGCGCCAGTCCCTTCGTGCTGACGAGCCTGAAGCCCATTCAAATGCCGAACCTCGACCTTCAAGAGCTCTTCGAAGGCCGCGCGGCGTTCTCGCGGGACGAGTGGGTGGACGTGCTGCTGCGTTCCAGCGGCCTCGAGCCGACGACGTTCACGCCGGACGCGAAGTGGCACTTGCTGGCGCGCATGGTGCCCCTCATCGAGAATAATTACAACTGCTGCGAGCTCGGCCCGCGCTCCACCGGCAAGTCGCACCTGTACAAGGAGATCAGCCCGAACACCATCCTCATCTCCGGCGGGCAAACGACCGTCGCGAACCTCTTCTACAACCTCAGCGCCCGCCAAGTGGGCCTCGTCGGCCTCTGGGACGTCGTGGCGTTCGACGAAGTGGCAGGCATCAACTTCAAAGACAAGGACGCCATTCAAATCATGAAGGACTACATGGCGTCCGGGTCGTTCGCGCGCGGCAAAGTCGAAATCACCGGCACGGCCTCCATGGTCTTCGTCGGGAACGTCAACCAAAGCGTCGAAAGCCTGCTGCGCACCAGCCACCTCCTCTCGCCCTTTCCGGACGCGATGATCGACACGGCGTTCTTCGATCGCTTTCACGCGTACATTCCCGGTTGGGAAATCCCAAAGTTCCGGCCGCATCACTTCACGCGCGCGTACGGCTTCATCGTCGATTACCTCGCCGAGTGGGTGCACGAACTCCGCAAACGCAACTTCAGCGACGCCATCGAACGGTACTTCCAGCTCGGCGGGGACCTCAATCAACGCGACACGCAAGCCGTTCGCAAAACCGTGTCGGGCTTGTTGAAACTGCTGCATCCGGACGGGCGCTTCGAGAAGAAGGACGTGCACGACGTGCTCGTGTACGCGCTGCGCGTGCGGCGCCGCGTGAAAGAGCAACTCAAACGCCTCGGCGGCATGGAATTCTACGACGTGCACTTCTCCTTCCGTGACCGCGCCACGGAAGAAGAGCACTTCGTGTCCCTCCCGGAAAGTGGCGGTGGCGGCCTCATCGAAGACGAGCCGCTGCCTGCCGGGCACGCGTTCAGCATCAGCCCGGGCGCGGGCGGACTGCTCGGGGTGTTCAAAGTGGAGTTGCAAGTCACGGACGGCAGCGGCGACCTCGTGCGCATGGGCGCCGCCGCGCACAGTAGCGTGCGCGATCCGCTGAACGTCGCGTTCAATTACTTCAAGGCGAACTCGAACCGCGTGTCCGGCAGCCTCCGCCCGGACGGGCAACGCTTCCTGCTGCACCTCACGGACGCGCAAGGCGTCGGCGACCCCGTGCAAATCAGCCTCGCGGCGTTCGTGGCGCTCTGCTCGGGCGCGCTCGGCCGCCCCGTGCAGTCGGGCCTCGCAATCCTCGGGGACATGACGCTCGGCGGGACGGTGACGCCCGTGCAAGACCTCGCGGCGAGCTTGCAAGTCGCGTTCGACGCGGGCGCGAAGCGGGTGCTGCTGCCCATGGCGAGCGCCGTCGCCATCGCGACCGTCCCGCCCGAACTCTTCGCGAAATTCCAAACGACCTTCTACACCGACCCCGTCGACGCAGTCTTCAAGGCGGTGGGAACGCGCTGAAGGGCGCACGTTCCCACCGCGACCAGCTACGCCACGGCATCCTCAGGATGGCCGATCTCTTCGAGATGATCGAGCAGCCGAGCGAACACGATCGGCATCGACGCGTCCTCCAAGCGATCCCCGTTCACAGGGAAGGTGCGCTGCGCAGGTACGCCACGCCGCATCGCGTCGTACAACGTTTCGACCGTCTTTTGAAGGGGTGCGCACGTCGCGAGGTGGGCTTTTAAGAGAAGCACGCCCCCGTACACGCTCAAGGCGAAGTCCAAGCGGTCGGCTTCGTCCACGTCTTGCGCGTACAAGTTCGGCACGCGCCACGACATGTTCGCTTGCGTTTCGAGTTCTCGCTGCAACCATCCGGCCGCGTCGAGTTCTTCGTCACGCGCCGCGTGCTCGACGAGGATGAATACGAGAAGATCCAGCGCGCTCACGAGGCCACGGTCGCTCGACTGCATGTGCCGCCACGTGTCCTGGTATAGCGCGGCGCTGAACGCCGTCCACGCGTCAGGCGACGAGGACTCGGACGTATCGAGCGGCACGTGCGCGAGAAGCGCGATACGATCGAGCGGCGTGTCTTCTCGGTTCAGCAACGCGCCGCGCAGAGCGTCGTCGGCCGTTGCAAGAAGTTGATCGACGAGGCTTTGCGGTGCGTTCGGGTGGTTGATGATGGCGGCCTTGACTTCAGGGGCGTTGGTCTCCACCGTTTTCTCAAGCGTTTCGGCGTCCGAGAGTTCATGCTCGGCGATGAGGAGTCGTACGGCGTCGAAACCACCTCGGGGTTCAGCGCGACGAGTGCCTTGGTTGCACATGTGCGCTGCCAAGGACAGCACCTCCAGGAGTTTTTCTTCGTCGGACTCGAGCTCGTCGAGCAACTCGGGAAGCGAGCCTTCGCGTATTACGTCCTCAAGCGCGGTCCATGCCACTTCCCGCTCGACGATGAACTCATAGCTGGAGAGCACGACGGTTTCCTCGTCTTCTCTCAGGTGTGAGGCGTACTCGTCTTGCAACGCTTCGAACGCTTCGTCGTCTTCAGGGGTCAACGGGGCCTTGTCGGCATTCGCGACGAACTCGATGGTGTAGCAGTTGTAATTGAGCCATCCTGCATCCTTGTCGTACTCCCCGTCCTCTTCGACGGTCCACGCGATGTACATCGCGGAAGGGTGCGCTTGGCGTGCGAGCGTGGCGAACGTGTCGTCGATGTTGCGAATATCGTCAAATTGCATACAACCCTCCGGTATCAGGGGCGAAAGACATCAAATCTCTTCGATGTATCGACTCGGGCAGCTGCCGCGGTACGCGCACCAACGGCACGTGTCCACGGACGGCGTCGCCTCGAAGTCCCCCTCAAACATGCGGCGCGCCGCCCCTTCAGCGAGCTGCAAGCCCCAGCGCAACTCGTCCTCGGTGAAGTCGTGCAGGCGGTCGTGCCGCAGGTACGCGAGGCTCGCGCGGTTCGCGCCGACGTGCGCGGCGTACACCGCGAGTTGCGGCAGGTGATGGTGCGGCGCGGCCTCCTTGTCCGTCTTGTAATCCACCACCCAACCGTCGTACAGCGCGTCGATCACCCCTTCGAACCGCACGCCCGCGAGGACCGGGGAGACGTTCAGTTCCCGCTGCGCCTCAAGGCCGCGCAACTCGCGGTACGCGTCGCCACTGAGGGCGCTCACGAGCCGCGCGACTTCCTCGCGTGCCCGGTCGGGTAGGTACGCGAGGTGCCGTTCCATCTCGGCGGGCGTCCACGCGAGTTCGATCGCGCGGTGCACGGCCGACCCGATGATGGCCCCGCCGACGTTCGCGCGCGCTTCGTCCGGGTCGTTCGCGCGCCACAACGTCGCGAGGCGCGCGTGCCCCAGCAGGTACTGCCGTTTGAACGCCAGCGGGCACGTGAGGTACACGCTCAAGGACGTGACGGGCAGCGACTCCGGCAGGGGCGCCGCGTGCGGCAACACCAAGCGACCCGTCGTCACGTCCCGCATGAAGCGGCGTGGTTCGGGCGTCGGAACGCTTTCAGCGGCGTACGAGAAGCGCGCGACGTGCTCATCGGGGAAGTCCCCGGCGAGCGCGGCGAGGCTCGCGGCGCCACCACCGCTCGCTTCGCCGGTCGCGCTGAGGACGAGCAGGTCGGCGGCGCGGGTGAACGCTACGTACCACACGCGTTCGTCTTCGCTGCGTTCACGTTCTTGCCGCGCTTCGAGCAGCGCTTGGTACGCGCTCGGTTGCTTCGCGCTCGGCACGCCGGGCACCCTCACGGCGACGCCGACGCTCGCGTCGTGCAGAACGCTCGGTGTGTTGTTGTTCTTGCCGCGCAGCAAGTCCGGCACGAACACCACCGGGTACTCGAGTCCTTTGGCGCCGTGAATGGTCGTGAGTGTCACAGCGTCCTCGTCCGCGAGGGTCGCTTCGGCGAGCGGCACGTCGAGCACTTCGAGTTGCCGCAAGCGGTCGTTCACCGCGCCAAGGTCGATGCCGCCTTCGCTTTGCCAAGCGCGCACGAGGCCCGTGAAGCGCGCGAGGTTCGCGAGGCGTCGCTCACCGTCGCTCGTCGCGGCCATGAGGACGCTGCAGCCGCTGCGTTCGTCCGCGAGGGCCAGCAAGCGTGACGGTCGCAGAAACGCGCACGCGTCGAGCAACGAACGCAGCAACTCGCGCGCGACGGTGAGGCGCGCGCCGAGCGTCTCTTGGCGCGCGAGCGTTTGCCACAACGTCTCCTCGGGGGTGCGCGCGCGCGCGAGGCGCGCGAGGTCCGCGTCGTCCACGCGGCCGTACGGACTGCGCAGCAAACTCGCGAGCAGCAAATCATCCGCGGGCTGCGCCAGCCACGCGAGGAGCGTGCGCGCGTCACGCACTTCCGGGCGATACAAGAGGCCGCGTCCGCCGTTCACGACGTACGGAATGCCCGCGCGGAACAACGCCGCTTCGTACACCGCGAGGTCCGTGCGAGATCGGAACAGCACGGCGATGTCGCCGAACCGCACGGGGCGCGCGCCGGCCGGGCCGTGCACGAGGCGTTCCTCGGCGATGAGCGCTTGAATGCGAGCCGCGAGCAAGTTCGCTTCGGCCGCGCGGCGCGCGGGCGCGCCTTTGCCGAGCACCGCGTGGAATTCGACGGGTGCGAGCGGCTCGGCCGGGTTGACGGCGCGGTGCGCGGTGAGCGGCGTGAACGTCGCGGCGGTCGGTCGCGTGTCGTCCGGGCCGGGCATGCGCCGTTCGAAGAACGCGTTCGTGACGCTCACGAGCGGAGCGTGCGTGCGGAAGGACGTGCCAAGGTGGACGTTCACGCCCCGCTCGGCCGCGACACGCTCGCGCGCCGTGCGGAAGAGGGTGACGTCCGCGCGGCGAAAGGCGTAGATGCTTTGCTTTTCGTCGCCGACGACCGTGACGTTCGCGCCGCCCGCGAGGACGCGCTCCAAGATCGCCCACTGGGTGGGGTTGGTGTCTTGGAATTCGTCGATGAGGACGTGCCGCCAGCGCGCGTGGTAGTACGCGCGAACGTGCGGGTGCTGCAGCGCGTGCAGCGCGAGGCGTTCGAGGTCCGCGAAGGTCAGCACGCCTTGCTCGCGTTTCAAACGGTCGAGTTCGCGCAGCACGACCGGCCACGCGCGCGTCACGACGCGCTGCGCGTCGAGCGCCCACACGTCCGCGGCGTCCTCGTCGTCGCTCGCTTTGCATAGGTCGCGCAGTTGCGTGAGCGCCCCGCCAATCAACGCTTTGTCGGCTTTGCTCCACGCGCTGGCCGTGCCGAGGTTGCTGCGGAAGCCTTGCAAGGCGGTCGTCAACGCGCGCGTTTGCTCGTCGCGCCGCTCCACGCCCCGCAGGGCTTGCAGTGCGGCCACGCGGTACTGCTCCAGGCGATCTCGCGGATCGTTCGCGGCGGCGCTTTCCAAGGCGTGCACGGCGGTTGTCCAGGCGCGGTCGCGTTCCGCTTGCCGCGCGACGACCTGCGCGACGGCTTGCGCGCGCGCGCTCGCCCACGCGGTTTCATCGAAGGCGTCGAGGCTGCGGTTCGCTTCGACGGGATCGTCGAGCAGCGCCTCGAGGACGTCGCGTAAGACACCGACGGGTACGCTTCCGAGGGCGTCGTCGTCGAGGGTGGCGAGGGCGAGCGGCAGGTGCGCTTTCGGCCAGGCGTTCGACGCGGCTTCATCGAGGACCGTGAAGCGCGCGCCCACCCCGGCTTCCACGGGGTGTTCGCGCAGGATGCGCGCGCACAACGCGTGTATCGTGCCGATTTGCGCGAGCGGCAACGCGTCCGCGACGGCTTGCCAGCGCGCGCCGTCCCGCGCGGCGACATACGTTTCGACGCGCGCGCGTAACTCCGCGGCGGCCGGCATGGTGAAGGTCGTCGCGAGGATCTGCCCGGGCTGCACGCCGTCGTCGAGGAGACGCACGATGCGTTCGGCCATCACGCGGGTCTTGCCGGACCCGGCGCCCGCGTCGATGGCGACGCTGCCCAGGGCGTGCACCGCCGCGCGTTGCTGAGGGGTGGCGTCGAACGAGGAAGGAGGGTGCGGCGTGGTCATTCGTCCTCCGTCGAGGTGAAGCGTTGAAAGCGGCACAGCGGCGACGCGTCGCAGTACTTGCACGCGCCGAGCGCGTCGTCCGGTCGCGCGTCGAACACGCCCGCCGCGAGGTCGTCGCGAACGCTCGCGAGGAACGTGTCGACGCTGCGCGCGTGCTCGGGCCAATCGTCGGCGCTCGTCGAGGCGGGGCCGACTTCGTCGAGGGTGCGCGCGTTCTTGAGGCTGTAGTAGCGTCCGCGCGTCGCGCCGCTGAGCCGCACGTACACCGGGAGTTGCACTTCGAGGTCGAGGACGGTCGCGTCGCTCGTGCGGCGCACGCGCGAGATGTACTTGCCGAGCTTGTAATCTGTCACGACCGGCCCGTTCGGCGTGGCGTCGACGCGATCCGCGAATCCCGTGAACGCCCAAGCGTGCGATGCGACGTTCACGCTTCCGTCGAGGGGCGATTCGACCGCGAGGGGCGTCCAGTCGCTCGGCAAGAAATCCGGCGCGGCGACGACGCGCCGCAGTCGCTCGAGGTGTTCGCGGCGTTCGAAGCGCCACAACGGCCCGGTGGACAAGCGGCCGGCGCGCACGAGGGTCGTTTCCGCGCGGTCGAACGCCGCGTCGACGCCTTCCGTGAGGTGCGCGCGGTCGACGGAGCCGTCGATGACGCCGGCGATGAGTTCTTGCAGCGCGCGGTGCAGCAGCGTGCCTTGCATGGCCGGGTCGAGGTCGTCGCGTGGCGCGTCGAGCGGTGCGAGCCTTAGCGCGCTTTTCGTGAACCATTGAAAGCGGCACGCGCCGAACGCGTGCAACTGCGACGCGCTCCAGCGATGCGCGGCCGCGTCGATCGCGTCGAGGCGCACGGTGTCACGGCCTCGCTCGCGGTCTTCTTCGCGGCGCGCGCCGCGCGCGACGTCGTCGGACACGCGGCCCGTGAGGGCGTCTTGACGGGCGCGTTCGAAGCGCGAGCCGGCCACGGCGTGCACGTTGACGGCGCGGGGCGCGACGCTGGCGAGGAAGACGCTGGGCCGCAGCGCGCGCCCGTCGACGCTGGTGAGGGGTCGGCTGAAGGTGACGTCGCCGTGCGCGGCGCACACGCTGACGTAGAAGAACGCGCGCTCGAGGGCCGCGCGGGTGCTCGCGTCGGGCAGAGGCGCGCCGCGTTCGGTGAGGCGGGCGCGCGCGAACGAGTCGAGCAAGCCTTCGGACGCGGGACGCGCGGGGTACACGCCGTCGGCCAGGCCGAGCATCCACACGTGCTCGAACGTCCGTCCGGCGGCGTTGATGGGGCTGAGGACGCGCACGCCCGCTTTGGCGAGCAGCAGCGGCACGCGTGTGACGTCGAGGCCTTCGTGCAGAAAGGTCGCGAAGCGTTCGAGCGTCCACTCGTCGTCGTCGTTCGTGAGGGGCGCGAGGAGGTCGCGCAGGGCGTGCAAGTGCACGGCGAGGTGCGGATCGCGCGACTGCCGATCCGTCACGCCGAGCGCGTCGAGGGCCGCGCCGATCGCTTGGGCGTACGCCCAGCCGGGCGCGAAGGACGGCCACACGAGCGCGTCGAGGCGCGGATCGTCACTCCACGCCGCAAGGCCGCGCGGCGTGCCTTGCCGGAAGGCGCGCGCGCGGGCGGGCGCGTCGAACGGCAGCGTCCACAAGGGGTGCATGAGGACGCGGCGCGCGTCGAAGAAGCGCCACTCGCTGAGGTTCGCGTTTCGCCACGCGCTGAGCAGCGACCCGAGGTGCGTGCCGCGCAGCGGGGTGCGCAGGGCGCTGAGGAGCGGCACGTCGTACTCGTCGGCGACGTCCGCGAGGGCGGGCAGGTACATCGCTTCGTCACGCACCAAGAGGGCGATGTCGGACGCGGGCGTGCCGCGTTCGAGCAGGGCCTTCGCGTGCCGCAGCGCGGCGCGCACTTCCTCTTCGACGGTGGGCGCTTCCACGACGACGCACGCGCTGGGCGGCTCGCCGAGGAAGCCGCGCGCGACGCGCTCTCCGACGCGTTCGCCCGGGTCGCCTTCGGGCGTGCGCGTCGACCAGCCGTGCGCGGCGAGGGTGCGCAGCGTGCGGCGCGCTTCGCTGAGGGCCGACGCGCCGGGCACGAACGGCAGCGTGACGACGCTGCCCGGCGCGGCGAGGGCGTTCACGAGGTGCAGTTGCGCCGCGTCGAGGTACCCGAAGCCGTGCACGAGCAGCCGCTCGGAGGGCGCGTCGAAGCGCGCCGCGAAGTACTCGGGCACGGCGCCGTCGAAGGCGCGCTCGTCGTCGAGCAGCGTCAGGTACGCGGCGTACACGCGCGCGAGGTCGCGTTCGCGTGGCGTGTCGGCCGCGTTCGCGAGCGCGACCGGGTCGAGGTTGGCGCGCAGGCATTCTTGCACGAGGGCGCGCAGCGTTTCGATGGTGGCGGGTTCGTCGCGCAGCGGCTCGAAGTAATCGAGGCGCACGTGCGCGAGAACGCGCGCGATCAGGCGCGGCGCGTCGGCGGTCGTCATGGCGTGACGACCCGCGCGGCTCAGGAGGGTGCGCGCGAGTTGCGTCATGGTGAGGGTCGCCATGGGCGTGCCGAGCGCGCGCCGCAGTGCCTGCCCGGCGGGGACGTTCACGGTGACGACGCGGCACGGCGCGCTTCGCACGGTTTCAAGGGCGACGCCCTCGAGGACGCTCGGCGCGGCGTGCGTGACGACGACGCGGCCGTTCACGCGCTGCCCACCGGGGCGGGCGCGTACAAGGCGCTGGCGTCCGCGAGCGTCTTGCGCATTTCTTCGCGCAGCTCGGCGGGGCGCAGCACTTCGACTTCCGCGCCCCAACTCAACAACCACGGTTTGATTTCCGTGGTGTTCGCGATCATCAAGCTGAGCAGCACCCGCCCGTCGGACAGCCGCTGCAGCGGTTCGACTTGCTGCGGAAAGTGATCTTCGCGCAGGCGCGACTCGACCTTCGGGGAGAACAGCAGGTCGACCCGCCTCGGCTCGCCGGTCATGACGCCCCACGCGCCCGCGAAGAACTGCAGCGCGTCGAAGTCGTCGGGAATGTCGTACGTGCGACTGGTCGGGTGTGGATTGCGCATGCGCGCCACTTTGAAGACTTTCACTTGCGGAGGCGTGCTGCTGCGGTCGAGGCCGATGGCGTACGCGGCGCGGTTGTGCGCGTTGATTTCCACGTGGTACACGTCGAGTTCCACGCGGCGCGCCGTCGTCTTGCCGACCGCGGCGTACTCGAAGGTGAGGGCGCGGCGGTCGACCCAGGCTTGCGCGGTGATGTCGAGGGTGCGCGCGTCACCGCTGCGCGGCCGCTTGGCGTACTCGGCGTTGGCGCGCACCGCGATCGACCGGGCGGGTTCAGGCAGACGGTGCGTGATCATCTCGAGGACTTCGAGGTAGCTGGGGTGAAAGCTGCTCGCGTGATGCACCAAAAGCCGCGCCGCGGAGTAAAGCGCGAGCGCTTCGACGGGATTGTCCGGGTTCAAGCTTTTGAGGGTGCGGCGTTTGCTGCGGTAGTGACCGCTGTCGAGCTTCTCGATGTCACCACGGTCGCATAAGAGGGCGAGGTCGCGTTGCAGTGAGCGCAGCTTCTCGCTCGGTAAGTTCAAGCGGTCGAGCAGTTCGCTGGAGGTTCGGTCGGCCATTTCGAGGGATTGCATGATGGCGACGAGCCGTTCGGCACGCGCGTTCGAGCGAAGTTCAGGCATGGAAGGGGACTCCTGAAGAGAGGCGCGGCATACGCCGATTTTAAGAAGGACTTCTTTCAAAGTTTGCACAAATGACGAACGCTCGACCGCCCGCGCGCTTCTCGCGGCACCGCCTCCGCTTGAAGCTTCCGGGCGGTCGAGTGTCGAGTTTCACGCGTCTTCAGTGACGTCCCCGAGGTCTTCGTCGTACCAGCCGAGGCGACTGAGGCCCGGGATGGGCTGCACGCCTTCGACGGGCACCACGGTGACGTGCGTGTCCCACGCGTGGTCCGTCGCGAGGCGCCCTTTGTATTGAAGGCCGCCGCGCGGGCTGAAGTACACGTGCTGCACTTGAAATTCACGGTTGCCGTGCAGCACGCACAACCCCACCGAGTCGGGCGTGATGACGCGCACGCGCGAACCTTCGACCGAGCGTGGCGTCTCCGTCCAGCGGGTGGGGGTGGCTGCCATGCGGGCGTGCCCAGCGAGGTCCGCGAGAACGTCGAGGGTGCGTTGCCACGCGGCGCGCTCGGCGGCGTCCGCGTCTTCGAGCGCGTACCGCGCGAGGTGAACGGCGCGCGCGAGCGTTTCTTCGAGCACGCCTGCGTGCAGCAGCTTCGACGAGAGGCGCAAGCTGCCGTACGTTTGGTCGTACACGACGATCACCGCGTCGCCTTTGCTGAGGCCGGGGCGTTCGACGCGCAGCTTGTCGGTGGTGACGCCGATGTCACGCGATTCGAACGGCACGACGAGCCCGAACGCTTCGAGCAGCAGTTCGGCGATGCGGCCGCGTGGCGCGTCGCCTTGCAAGCTCGGCGCGTGCAGCACCACGCCGGTCGTGAAGAAGTTGCGGGAGAAACGAGGGTGGTGGTAGTAGATGCCGGTGCGGCTCGCGTCGAGCGGGTAGCTGGACGTGAACTCGTTCGCGCCGCGGCGTTCGCTGAACCCGACGATGTGCTCGGAGATCATGACGTTGCAGTCCACGGCGCTCAGCAGCGCGCGCGCTTCAGCGTGGTGCACGGCGTCCGCGTCGAAGTTCGGGTACGCCAGGGTCGGCAGACACGCCGGTTTGGTCGTGTAACGCTTTTCCGGGCGGACGTGCACGGTGCGGGCGATCGGGGAGACTTTCGTGACGCGGTACGCGCGCGTCGCGTACAAATACACCGCGCCGGGGTACGCTTCGCGCATCACTTGCGAATACGACAGCGTGCCGAGCGGGGTGGGTTGATGCGCGTGGTGGAGTTCCACTTTGAAGCTCGTTTCGACGTCACGCAGCGGAAACGCGACGTTCGGGTGCTCTCCGCCTTGCGTCTTGAAGTTCTGCAGCGCGGGCGGCAGCGTGCCCGCGCGTTCCTTGTGCACGAGGTCCGAGAACCCGTCAGGCCATGACACGTTCGTGTCGAAGTCCTCGCTGTCCGCGCGACCGAGAGCGTGCAGCACTGCGTCGTGCTCTCCGCCGGGGCGCGCGAGGCACAACGCGTGAATGCACGCGATGTTCGCGTTTTCGAGGTACAGTGCGCTCGACGCGGGCGGGCGGCGCAAAATGCCGCTGGGCTCGGCGAACAGCGCGCGGTCGCTGGCGGACCCCGTGTCGAGGATGAGGACGTGGCCGGGTTGGCGGCGTCCGACGCGTCCGACGCGTTGCTGAAAGCTGGTGCTGGACGTGGGCACGCCGACGAGTACGACGACGTCGAGGTGCGGAATGTCAAGGCCGAGTTCGAGGGCGCTCGTGGCGATGACGCCGTCGAGGTCGCCGCGCGTGAGGCGATCTTGAATTTCGCTGCGGTCGCGCAGTTCGTACCCGCTGCGAAACGGCAGCACGCGCAGACGGTCCAGCCAAGCTTTTTGCAAGTGCGCGTCGGCTTCGTCGTCGTCGTCGTCGTCGTGCACGGCGCGCGCGGCGATCGACGCGAGGTTCTCGGTTTGCTTGCGTGAATCGCTGAAGCACAAGAACTTCAACCCGGCGCGCGCGAGGCTCGCGAGGAGCGCGGCGGTGTTCGATAAGAGGTCCTTCGCGCCCCCGGACGGCGTGAGGAGGTGCAGCGTCACCGGGTGCTTTTCGGAGCCGTCCTGCTCGGGGCCGATCACGTCGAAGTCCCGGTCGAACAAGAGCTTCAGGTGCCCTTTGGGATCGGCGATGGTGGCGGACGCGCACACGACTTGCAACCGCTTGCGCGTCATGAGTTTCTGCGCGTGTTCGAAACGGCGAAAGAGGTACGCGACGTTGCTGCCGAACACGCCGGTGAAGGTGTGCACTTCGTCCGTGATGATGAGGCGCGTGTCCCGCACGAACTTCGCGATCGCTTTCTTCGCGAGGTTCGCGAGGAGCCACGCGTGCATCACGTCCGGCGTGAGGATCAAGACGCGGCAGCGGCTCAAGAGGCGTTCGCGCTCCGCGAGGGGCACTTGCCCGTCGATGCGCCCGACGCTCGCGGGTACGCCGGCGGCGCTGAGCATGGCGCGCCACCGTTCTTCTTGTTCGACGCCGAGGGCTTTTTGAGGGTACAGCACGATGACGCGCGCGTCGGGCGTCGTGACGAGTTGCTCGAGCGCGGCCACGTGAAAGCACAACGTCTTGCCGCTGGCGGTGCCGGTCGCGACGACGAAGTTGTGAAATTCGGCGGCGTGCCGCGCGGCGATCGCTTGATGGCGGTACACGCCGTGCGGGTACGCGCGCGTCAAGTAGCGTTTGGTGACGTCCGAGACGGGCAAGGCGTGCGCCGGCTCGAGCGCGGCGAGGCGCGCGTCGCTCGGCAAGGTGTGCGTGCGCGTCCAAGGGCTGCGGGTGAGGGCGTCGTCAATGAAAGGCAAGGGGGCGATCGTCATAAGGCACTCCTCGTGGGGCGTGGCGGGGCGGGCGTTCAAGCGGCGTGAACGGCGGTCAGGCGTTTGAGGGCGGCGTGGCGGACGCCGTCGTCCGCGTGACGCGCGAGGCGTTCGAGGACGCCGATCGGCACGTGGGGTTCACGCACGACGAGCGGGGCGGTGTGGTCGTGCATGAGCCACGCGACGGCCCACGCGGGCGTGCTGGGGTGTGCGGCGGCAAGCAGCGACAGCGTGAAGTCGTCTTCGTTGGCGAGCTCGGCGAGGACAAGCGGCGGCGTGTTGGGATGCCGCGCGACCGCTTCGAGGACGTCGAAGCGCGTGGACTGCGCGAGTTGTTCGAGAATGCGCGAAGGCGTGGCTGGGTGGGTGGCTTGCCGCACGTCGAAGTCGGTCGTCATGCGTTCACGGTACGCGCGGCGCGCGTCACCGAATGACGTCGCGCGCGTGCTGCGCGCGACGTCATTACTTGTCGTGCCGGGGGGGCATGCTGACGGCGTCTGCGCGAACGTTCGCGCGGTTTGAAAGGAGATCCGATGATGACTTTCCAAGTGACGCATCACGCCATCACCCGCTACGTGGAGCGCTTCGCGGGCAACCTCAGCTTCCACGCCGCGCGAACGCGCCTCGAACGCCTCGCGCGCCGCGCTCGATTTCGGCACACCTTGCCGGGTGGAGCGCGCCTCTACACCCTCGGTGAGGTGCGGTTCGTCGTGGCTGAGGGCGTGGTGCTCACCGTGTACCGCTTGCAGTACGCTCCGTTGGAAGGCACGCTCGATCTTTGGTTGGAGGAGGTCGCATGACGCAATTGGAAGCTGTTCAAAGGTTCGCTTCGCACGCCGAACGCATCGCCGCGTTTCTGCGTGACGAAGGATTCCGCCCGACTGTCGACGAGGACGGCGACGTGTACTTCAAGTTCGAAGGCCGCGTGTACTACGTCGTCGTGAACGAGGAGGACCCGTCGTTCTTCCGGGTGCTCGCGCCGTTCTTCTGGTCGCTTGATGACGCGGACGAACGACGGCGCGCGCTCACCGTGACGAACGAAGTGCAATGCCGCTTCAAAGTCGGACGGTTCTTCGTGTCCGACGACGGCGTCTCCGCGGTCGTCGACGCCTACTTGCCCGACGAGACGTCCTTCCGTGCGGTGCTGCTGCGTTCGTTGAGCGCGCTGCCGGAGATGACGCGGGAATTTCGAGATCGCATGCACGCGCACAGCCTCAGCTGACGGCAGTTGCGCTTCTATGAACGACCGTCCGCGTCCCTGAGGGGCGCGGACGTCTTTGCTGAGGTCGTGGCTTCGCTCGCGCGTGCGCTTGACGCGTTGCGAGCAAGCTGCCCCCGTGGAATCGTTCGTGTAAGCGACGTCAAGCCGCACGGGCGGTCGATGCGCGAAGCGTCGATGATGGTGACGACGTCACCCGCCAATCCTTGGGGAACGCTTTGTGGGAACCGACTTTTCAATGCGAGGCGTCATTCTCAGACCGCATCCAGAAGGGCTTTTCCGCGTCCTCGTTGGCGCGTAATTCCCTGTTCGCTTTGAGCAGCTGCACCGCATCGACCGAGGTGTCACCTGGGAACACCTCGGCAGGTGAGGAGGCACCGTTGCGGGCGCCATGAGCGTGAAGCGGTCGAAGGTCCCCCTCAAGTTCACGTGGTGCGTGTCCTGCTTTCGCAAGATTGGCTTTAAGGCGCGCTTCTTCTTTGCGGCGAGCCCGCGCGACTTGTTCGCGCGCCACGTCCAGACGCACCTGTTCCTTTTGTGCGGCACGCGCTTGTTTCAAGGCCTGCCTCGATGGGAACGGCTTGAACCCGAGGGCCGCTTCGATCGGGCTGCGTTCAACATCGACGTTGCCGGCCAGCACGTCGCGACGAAGGGCGTGAACGACGTGCGCCTCGCGTTGGTTGCGCTGTATCAACTCGTCGTACGTCGTGAAAAATGACGTTCCGAGCACGACGACCTTGACGAGGACGTCGTTCACAGGCCGCAATTCTGTGGTTTTCCCGTACGGGGTGTTCAATGCTCGTTTCAGCTGCATGGGACTCCTAACTTGACTGCGTTCACTTGCGAATTTCCCAGACGCTGACGTGCGTGCGTTCCTTCTTGACTTTCTTCTCAGGCTCGTCGATCGAGCGGGCAACGGGCGAGGCAGGCCGTGGCGAGGCAGCGGGCTGATTTTCCGGTGGGCGCGGTAAACGCGCCGCAATCTGTTCAGGTGTAGGAGGGGCGTTTTCTCGTGTTTGATGTTGTTGGACGGCGCGGGTGATGTCCGCCAGCTTCGTGGTCGGTGCGAGACGCCACACGTCTCGCATGAACGCCAGCGTTTCTGCCTTGTCGGTGCCGAGAGCGTCAGCGAGTCGTTGCTGGGCGGGGCTCAGGCGCTGCGACGCCGAACGGTCTTTGCTGGGCGCGCTCGGGTGGTCGCGTTCCGTTGCTTCTTGTTGCACGACGAGCACGAACAAATCGCGCGAAGGCCCGGGGGATGGTTCGACGAGCCTAGGAGTTCCGTCGTGGTCACCTTTGATGGCCGTCAGGGCGGCAGCGACGTCTTCGCTTGACGTCAGCATCCGGCTGTACGCCGCACGCCATTGTCCTTGCCGTAAACGCCGAGCGAGGTCTTCGAGTTCGTTCGCCAAGCGAAAGGTCGCGCTGTCCACGGAGTTGCTCATTGAGTACTTCTCGTTTCGAGTTCACGCCTGGGTGGAACGTCGTTGTCTTGGCGAGGTGACAGAAACGAAGCGCTGCTTGAATCGTGGGATGACCGTTGATGATGCAGCATGCACGTCAGTGTACCTGCACGTCGTGCGTGCCCGTGCAGTAAATGACGCTGCGCTGCTGGCACGCGCGATGACCGCGCACTTGTCAGCGGAACACCACGTCGCGGTTCGCTCGTTGATCGAAACTGGAGTTTGACGCCGAGGAAGCGACGGGCGTGCGCGCAAATGTGTGACGGCCGCGTTGTTCGAGTGCTATGACAGCTGTATGGAACGAAACGGACGGAAGGGACTGCTGGACTGGGAACGCCAGCCGACTTGATGCGGCTTGAACGTCAGCAAACCGAGGTGCGTGCGCAAGTTCAGTGTCGCGCGCACCGGAGCCTTCGGTCATGGTGAACGCGTACTTTGAACGTAGCGGCCTTGAGAGCCTGACGAGAGGTGTGGCGTGACGATCGCCGAGGAAGGCCGCGCGAGTTTCGAGGACGTGGCTCGCCGCGTGCACACCTGGGTTGAGCGGCATCGCAACACGGTCGATTTGCAGTTCGCCGACCGCTTGCCCCTGCCGCCCGAGACGCACGAAGGCGCCGGGTACCTGCTGATGGTCGCGGCGATCAATCAGCAAGTGCGGGCGGAAGTGGTGCGCGACGTGATGCGTGACGTGCACGCCACCCTCGGCGAGGACGTCTTCAACTTGCACGCTCTTCCGGCCGACGCGTTGACGTTGGTGTGGCAGTGGTGGCAAGCGGACGCGCAGGCGCGGCGATGGCCGCTGCTGGAAGGCAACCGGGCGGACCGCGTGCTGCGCGATGTGGCACGCTTCCTGGAAGTCACGCGTCGACAAGGAGGCCTGAACGCGTGGGCGGCCAGGCACGGTCACGTGCAGTCGTGCGCGAACGACATCGCTCGGCACGTGCCCGCCTTTGGCGGTGCGGCGAGCGCGCGCAAGAAATTGTGGATGTACCTTCGGTGGATGGTCCGACCGACGCCGGACCTGGGCGTGTGGAGGCACGTTCACCCGCGTGACTTGCGGATTCCGTTGGACGTGAACACCATGGTGGTGTTTCGGCGCCTCGCCACGGCGCATTGCGTCCGCGAGCGCTTGCGTGCTGAAGGCTTGCGCTTCAGCGGCCAGGAGCGACCCAACGCTCAAGACGTCGAGACGGCGACCGCCATGGCACGTTGGTGGTACCCGGATGACCCGGCGTGCGTGGATTACCCGTTCTTCTTGCGCGGGCGAGAACTGTTCGCGGCCGAACGCGCTGTCCAAGAGCCGCGGCATCCAGCGCGTCGCAGGACCGAAGGGTGAACGTCTTCAGTCGCGGCGAGGTCCGAACCCTGGTTGCGCGCTCGTGAATCAGGTGCGGTCAGGTCATGTGGACCAAGAGGGTTGATACGCTCGCACGACCCGTGAAAACGCGGGCACTCCGCCTAACGTTCAGCAATGCCGCGCAAGAACTTATTCGCAACGGCGTGCGAACACCACGCCTGCAACGCGGAGCACATGGTAACCCTGACGTCGTTCTCGATCTTGAGGCCGACGATCTCATCGCTACGATCAGCATCTGCACGGCCCTCCAAGCCGACCGTTCCTTCCTTGAGCGAGTCGATTTTCAAGGAGGCGAGTTCGATGCGTTGTTCGCCCCGACCACCCGCTTGTTTCCTCCGTCACGTCCGGGTAGGTAGCCACAGCAGGGTCGCCGCGAGCCTTTGCATTTCAAGGACGTTCGCCGCCCTCTTGGCCTACATGACCTAACGTAAAGGGCACGTGCACCTCGCGTTGGATGGGCGATCGTAGCGGGCCGAAGCCGAAGTTCGTCGTCAGACGCTAGGTACTCTCGAGTCAATCAAACCTGACGGCTTTTCGCTTGGTGCTCGACGGTGTCAACTGTTTTGAAGTCATAGCTTTGCGAATGCAAAGATGACGCATTTTGCAAGATATCGGCCTTGCAAAATGCAGTACACTGCAGCAAGGAGAATCATGCCCCCGACCACACGCTCGAAAGGCACGTCCGCTGGCGCCCAGCGACCACGAGCCGAAAGCAAGGAAGCGCAGCCGTCCACGAAAACCACGCCCAAGAAGTTGCCAGCCGGCAGGCGTGGCTACGTCGCGGTCGTCGAGCTCGGGAATCGCTCCAGCATCCGCTTGGACCGACGTCGCGACGTTTTCAAGTACGTCACGAATCTCGATGAGCACGATGTCATCGGCGACTTGACGCTCGGCCGCCCCGTCAAAACGCCCGCCACCACCTCGACGATCGCCGCGGGTATCGCCGACCTGCTGGGAACGACGAAAAAAGAAGCCGCGACGCTGCTCGGCATCAGCGAAAGCACGATGAGCCGCCAAACGCCCGTGCGCACCGACGCGCTCGATCGTGCGCTCACCATGAGCGCCGTGTACGCGGACGTCGCGGCTGTCCTGGGCGCGGACGGCGCGACCGCGTGGTTCAGCACGCCCAACCCCGCGTTCGACGGAGAACGCCCCGTCACCCTCATGAGCACCCGCACCGGCCAACGCAAAGTCGAAGGTGTCGTTGCCGCCTTGCTCGACGGAGCGTACCTTTGATCGTGTACCGACTCGCGCACGAACGCGCCCTGGAACGCAACCCTCACCCGTTCGTGCCGAGCGGCGCTCCCGCCCGCTGGAACAGCGACGGCGTGCGCGTCGCGTACACGAGCGAACACCCGGCGCTCGCAGCCCTCGAACTGCTCGGGTACTGGCGTCAGTACCCGCAACTCAGCGGGTACCGCCTCTTCAGCGCGAACATCGACGACGACGACATCGAGACCGCCGACGAGACCGTCGACCCGACCGACACGACGGTCACACGAGCGTACGGGGACGCGTGGGCCGCGTCGAAACGCTCCTTCGCGCTGCGCGTCCCGAGCGTCGTGATGCCCGTGTCGTTCAATGTCCTCGTCAACGCCATACACCCGAAGCTGGCCAGTTTCACGTACCAGGACCACGGGTCGTTCTCGTTCGATTCGCGTGTTGACGAGTTGCTGCAACGCGCGAAAACGAAGCAAGCGCCATGAACACTTCGTCCCCGACCACGTCCACTGCGCACTTCCCGGCATCGTCGTTGAGAGACGCGTCGATTCGGCCCACCCCTCGGTCGTCGGCCGACACGTCAGGAGAGGCGTGAGCGAGCAGCGGTACTACGCGCTGATGGTCGAACTCGAAAGTTACGGCATCGGCGTGCAGTACACCACCTGGACGCGAATTGAGCCGGAACTGCACCCTGGGAGGGGACGCAACCACTCCGATAGGTTGTGCCAAGGATTCGACAGCCGAGCCTGTGCCGAGAACCACCTGAAGGAACACGTAGCTGACATTCAATGGAAGACGAGCACGAAACGCAAACAGCGTTGGACGTTGCAAGGTGGACGCTGCTGGTACTGCGGCGAATTGATGGAGTTCGACACGGTCGGCGAGCCGCGCAGCGCGGAAGAAGAGCATCAAACGCCGCAATCGTGGGCTCGGCGCGGTCGACGCGCGCTCGGTGGCGTGAGGGTGAACGACGGTGTCAACGTCGTGCTGGCGTGCCGCGCGTGCAATCAAGACAAAGGCGCCTCGGATGTGCGCGAGTACCGTGCCGTTCTCGCAGACCGGCGTGGCGGCGCGTACGTGCTGTTTCACGGTGAATGGCAGCGCATGGCGACCGTACGGCTCGCGAGGCGCAGCGACGCGTGGAAGCAGCGCGCGGGTGACGCCGCGCCGTCCGTGACGCGCGCGTCCTTGGAGCGTTCGCTGGCGTGGATCGAACAAGAAGGCCGAGTCGAGTTGCACTTTGATCGAGCCTTGGCGTTGGAAGTGCCGCCGGCCGTTCCTGATGAGTGGCTGGACACGTTGTTGGCGCGCGAGCAGAGGCCGCCTCGACCAGCTCCTTCGCAGTAAAGGCCGTGGCATCAAGTGCGTGTGTCCAGAGCGGCAGGACGCACGTCAGGCTCGACTGAAGCGAGGCTCGAAGGGTGGGCGACCACCGGCGTTCGATCGAGTGGCGTATCAGGGGCGGCAGGTGGTGGAGCGGTGCATCAACCGTCTGAAGGACTTCCGGGCGATTGCCACGCGGTACGACAAGTGTGGACGACACTTCTTGAGTGTCGTCCACGTTGCCTGCATCCTCTTGTGGCTTTGATCATTCAGACAGATCGTAGCGGAAAGGTTGAGTGGCGGGCGCGTCTTGCAAGCCTTCATCGTGGCGGAGGTCGGTGAATGCCATCGGAAACTGCTTCGCCGCGCATTCATACACGCATTGCAACAGCGACGTTACGTTCAACAGCGCTCGCCCCCAAGCAGTCAGGTTGAGTACACGCGTTCTTCGGTGCTCGCTTCTCCACACGCTTCACAATTGGCCGAACGTTTTTGTTTGCGCCGAGCGCAACCATGGTCGCGTCGTGTCATTTGCGTTTCAAAGCGACCCGCGACGCACTACAGTAAGCGCACGCACTCGAGGAGTCTTTGGCATGACGCGCAGCGCAATTCCCCTTACGTCCGAACAACAACGCATCGTCGCGCACGACCACGGCCCCGCGCTCGTGTTCGCCGTGGCGGGCGCGGGCAAGACGACCGCCATGGTGCACCGTATCGAACGCCTCGTTCGTGAAGGCACCTTCCGACCCAAGGAAATTCTCGCGACGACCTTCAGCCGTGCTGCCGCTGCGGACATTCGCGCGGCGCTCGCGCGTTGGCCGCACTGCTCGGACGTGCACGCGACCACCTTGCACTCTGTCGGGTACCGCGTCATTCGCCGCGCGCAGCGCCTCGGGCATTACGACAACTTGCAGCTCAACGATCAAGACGGCGGCAACCTCGGAGCCGTCATCTTCGCGCGGGCCGTCGCCCGCGCCCGCAAAGAAGGCCTCGACATTCCCGACAGTCTCGACCGCGAGGACTTCTTAGGGTACGTCAGCATCTGCAAAGGCAACTTGCGGTACGCGGACCTCGCGCGCGCAGCGCTTCCGCCAGAAGCGCTGCGCGTCGCGACGCAAGCGCAAAACCCATCGCCGGACAGCGTGTATTTGGCGTTGTACCAAGCGTTCGAGACGGTGCGGCTCGAGCACGGCATGGTCACCTTCGACGACATGCTCTTGACCGGTTGGGAAGCCTTGGTGCGCTTTCCGGATGTGCTGCGCGAAACGCAAGGGCAGTACCGATGCGTGATCGTCGACGAGTTTCAAGACGTCAACCTCGCGCAAAGCGAAATGCTCGACTTGATCGCGCGCGAGCACCGCAATTACATGGCAATCGGCGATGACGATCAAACCATTTACGAATGGCGTGGCGCGAGCGTCGACTTCATCTTGAACTTCGCGCATCGGTACGGCGCCGTGAAGTACTACATCCGCGATAACTTCCGGTCATGCGCGTCGCACCTCGCGCTCGCCAACCGCGTCATCGAACGCAACACGAAACGCGAACCCAAACGCCTCAACCTCACGCGCGGCTTTCACGGCCGCACGTTCTTGCATCAGCATGACAACGCCGAAGACCTTGCGCGGTGCGTCGTCACGGAAATTCAAGACGCCCTCGCGGGCGGTCGGGCCCGCCGTGACGTCGCGGTGCTCGTGCGGATGTACGCGCAAACGCCGTTCATCGAGCACTTCTTGATTGAAGCGCGCGTGCCGTACGTCGTGAAAGGCAACGTGCCGTTTTATCAGCGTAGCGAACTGCTCGCGTTGTTCGCGTACCTGCGCTTGGCGTTGCTGGAACGGGACTTACGCGTCGGTAAAGGCGTGCCCGAACGGTCGCTGCGTGACGCGCGCGCGTGGTGGGACCTCGTGTACAACCGACCCGTTCGGTACATGCCGAAAGTGTTGGCGGACGCGGTGTTTCAACGCGTCGTGCAGCACGGCATGACCTTCTCCAAGGCGTTGCGCATCGCGGCTGGGGAAGTGGACCGCCGCCTCGGCGACCGCGTCGAAGACCTCGCGGACGTGCTGACGTGGTTGGCGGACGACGCGCACGACGCGACGGCGGAAGCGACGCTCGACGCGCTCGTGCACCGCTTGGCGTACGAAGCGTACTTGCTGCGGCACGGCGGCTTGCCGGAAACGGCGCAAGGTCGCGTGAACAACGTTCGCGCGTTGGTGTTGTACGCGCGCGCGAAAGGCACGAGCGCGGAGTTCTTGCAGCACCTCGATTACATCTCCTTTCAAAAGGTCGGCAAGAACCTCAACGATGACGAGGACGTCGTCACGATCACCACCATCTTCCGCAGCAAAGGCTTGCAGTGGCCGATCGTGTTCATCCCGAATTGCAACGCGGGGACGATTCCCACTGGAGGGCCGGACCGTGTCGAAGAAGAGCGGCGCATCTTGTACGTCGCGTTGACGCGACCGCAAGAAACGCTGCACGTGCACGTCGTGACGACCATGCCCACTTCGCCGTTCTTGCTTGAAGCGGAGCACGAGCAGGTCTTGGCGGACGTGGACCGCGTGCAAGCCGCGCTGAGCAAAGCGCCAGAAGCGTGGAGCACGCACGACGCGTACGCGTTGGCGCGCTTACCGCGCCGTTTGCACCTCGATCGGTACTTCCGCACGTGGTGGCCGCAACACACGCCGCCCGAGCAGGTGCACGCGGTCGCGCAAGAAGCGCAGCGTTTGTACGACGTGGCGCGGCAACGCGATCTGCTCGCCGCGCTAGATTTGCACGAAGAAGACGCGCAGCAGTGGGAGATGCTCGGGCCGCTCGACGAGAACCCGAGCGACGACGCGTACCCGGACCTCGCGGCGCTCGTCCCGACTGCGAACGGTGACGTCACGAAACCCACCTTCTCGTCAAGCCACGCGTCCACAGCGTACTTGACGACGTTCACGCCGCAGCAGCGCGTGCAGCACGCCAAGTTCGGTGCGGGCATCGTGGAAGCGGTGTGCTCGGACGGCGCGGACCTTGAAGTGACGGTGCGGTTCGATGGCGTGGGCGTCAAGCGCCTCATGGCGCGCTTCGCGCG
Organism: Deinococcus yavapaiensis KR-236; assembly: GCF_003217515.1. Lineage (NCBI taxonomy): Bacteria > Thermotogati > Deinococcota > Deinococci > Deinococcales > Deinococcaceae > Deinococcus > Deinococcus yavapaiensis. Next base: position 127,193 of record NZ_QJSX01000013.1, read on the forward strand.
GCTCACGCTCGCGAACACCGCCGCTTCGAACGCGCCGTTCCTGCAGGACCGTCATGCGTAACGTCACGCCTGAAGACTTCGTGTTTTTCGATGTGGAAACGACGTCGATCGATCCGGACGCGGCGGAGATCATCGAGATCGCCGGGCACCGTGCGGATGGACGCACCTTTCAAGCGTTCACGATGACGCGCGGAGACGTTCCACCGGACATCTTCGAACTTACCGGCATTCCCGAAGAGGAGTACCGCCGCGCGCGCCAACCGCTCGCGCGGGTGCTGCGGGCGTTCGTGGCGTTCGTGGGCGAGCAGCCGCTGGCGGGCCATAACGTGTACGCGTACGACTTGCCGTTGCTGCGGCGCGTCCTTGATGAAGCGCAGTTGCCGTGCCCGCCGGGCGCGCTCGACGCGAACGCGGTGGACACGTTGCACTGGGCGCGGGTGCGGTACCCGACGCCGCCGTCGCGACGCCTTGACGACGAACGGGAAGCGCGCTTGACCGGGTATCGCTTGAGCGACCTCTATCAGTACTTCACGGGAGAGGCGTTGGCGCACGCGCACCGCGCGGCGCACGATTGCGTCGCGTGCGACGTGGTGTTGCGCGCGCTGCTGCGCGACGCGCCTTCGCCGAGCGTTCGGCGCGCGTGGGCGGCGCTGCGCTTGCCCGAAGCGCGCTTCTACCCGGACGAACCGCCCGCGTTCGAGGAACGCGCCGCGTTCTTCGAGCGGACGCTGCGCGTTCCGGCGCGCGTGCCGCGCGTGGCGTCGCACGGCCCGGTGTTTCCCGCGCCGGACAACGTCTTCCCGGCGTGGGCGGAGCAGGTCGTGCAGACGGGTGACGTGAGCGAAACGCAGTTGCCGCACGTGCTGCGCGACCTCGCGGGGCGCAACGCGTCGTCGAGCGTCGCGCAAGCCGTGCTGCGGCGCTTTCCGAGCGCGAGCGTGGACGCCGCGAACGTCCTCGCGCTCGCGGGAAGCTTTCGCGTGAAACGACAACCGGACGGGCAGGTGCGCGCGCCGCAAGCGGACATGGCGCGCGCGGTGCAACGCGCGCTCGAAGAACGCGCGGGCAGTCACGTCACGCTCGTGCAAGCGCCGACGGGAACGGGCAAGACCAAAGGGTACTTGTTTCCGGCGTTGCATCACGCGGGCCGTACGAAGCAACGCGTGATCATCGCGACGCACACGAAAGTGCTGCAAGGGCAAGCGCTCGAAGAACTCGAACGAGGCGCGCACGCGTACCAGACGAGCGCGGTGTCCGTGAAAAGCGCGCGCAACTACGTGTGTTTGGAGGCGTTGCACGACGCGCTCGTCGCGCATGACGTGAAGGACGGCGCGGACGCCGCGGCGGCCCTCGCGACGCTCACCGCGTACGCGACCGCCGGTCACTTCGAGTTGGAGGCGCTTCCGGCGCATTGGCAGTACAGCGCGGCTTTTCGGGCGTTGAGCTTCTCGTTGGAGTCGTACGGTGGGCGCTGCCGTTCGGAGTGCGCGTTTCACGCGGTGTGCGCGTATCAAACGGACGCGCGGCAGCGTGATCAAGCGTCGATTTGGGTGACGAATCAAGCGTGGCTGCTCGCGACCCTCGGGCGGGACGACGCGCCGGACGAGGTGACGCCGAGCAAACCGCACGTGGTGATCGACGAAGCGCACAACCTTGAGGACGTCGCGACCGAAGCGTACAGCGTGGCGTTCAGCGGCGAGCGCCTCGCGTTTCACTTGCGGCGCCTGGATGACCGCGCACGGCGACGTGGCGTGCTGCGCGATGGTCGCAACGTCCACCCGGACGACGTGGACGTCGCGCGGCACTTGCGCGACACGCTCGTGCCCGGCGCGCTCGACGCGCTCGCGGACTTCGCGCCGCGCGTGGACGCGTTCGTGAAGCAGCACGGTGACGGTGACGCGCAGTTCGGCGTGCAGCATTTGCTGACGCCGCTGGCGTTGGCCAGCGCGGATTGGCAGCGCCTCAAGCGCGTGGAGCTCATGACGCTCGACGCCCTCAAAAGCGTGCGGGACGCGTTGCGGTTGCTGCGCGGCAAGAAGGTGCGCGGCCTCACGCAACCGACGCTGCAGTACCTCGACGACTTCATCCACGTGGCGTTCGCGCGGCACACCTTGCCGTGGGACAACGCTATTCACACGACGCATTGGCATCCGCAGGAAGGCTGGTCGTACGTGCGGCGCCCGGTGGACCTCGCGGTGCACTTGCGCGCAGTGTGGGCGCGCGTGCGCAGCGTGACCTTCACGAGCGCCACGCTCACGCCAAGCGGCGATTACGCGTACTTCAAGCGCACGCTGGGCCTTCCGGACGACGCGGTGGAACTCACCTTACCGGAGACGTTGCCGTACGAACGCGCGCACGTCGTCTTTCCGCAGCACTTGCCGGGCGCGCGCAGCGAGAACGTGGAGCGCTTTCAACGCTTGTACCATCAAGAGTTGCGCGTGGTGCTGCCCGCCGCGCAGCGCAGCTTGACGTTGTTCACGAGTCGCGCGCGCATGCAAGCCGCCGGGTCGTTTCTCGCGTCGCTCACGCCGTTGATGCCGCTCAACCGTAAGGAACGCGAAGACGTCGCGCACGTCATGCGTGACGCGGGTCCGAAGATCGCGCTTGGCACGCGCGCGTTCATGGAAGGCGTGGACTTCCCGAACTTGAAGCTCGTGAACCTCGAACGCTTGCCCTTTCCAGTGCCGGACGCGTTGCTGCGTGCTCGGCAGGAACTCGTGGCGCAAGCGGGCCTTGATCCATGGTACGACTTTTACTTGCCCAAGGCGCTCTTGTCGTTCACGCAAGCGTTCGGACGGTTGATTCGCGATGACCGTGCGCGTGCGGGGGACGGCGCGTTCGTGCTGTGGGACAAGCGGGTGCTGTCCGCCGCGTACCGGGAAGTGGTCTTCGCGGCGTTGCCGGACAGCGTGGCGCGCAGCGGTCACTTTCACTACCCGACGTCTCGCGCGGCGTTTTACGACGTCATGGCGAGTGTGCTGGGCGTGCCGCGCGACGCGTTGCCGAGCGAGGATCTGCTGGACGACGTGACGCGGCACTTGCGAACGTTGCAAGCGGCGTTCGCGGAAGGGCGCGTGTCACGCGACGACGCCATTTGGCAAGTGCTGACGTTGTTTTGGCCGCGCGTCGCGCGCGACGGCCTCAAACCGCAGCAACGTCAAGCGATCGACGCGGCGCTCGACGGTCGCGCGGCGTTGACGTTGCTGCCCACCGGGTTCGGCAAGAGCCTCACGTTTCAAGTGCCGGCGTTGCTGCAAGGCGGCGTCACCGTCGTCGTCAGTCCGTTGATCGCGTTGATGGAAGATCAAGTGAGCGCGTTGCAAAGCGTGGGCGTGCCGGCCGCGGCCGTGAACGCCAGCCGCTCGAACGCCGAGCAGCGCGGCGTGCTCGACGACGTGGAACGCGGCGACGTGCACGTGTTGTACGTCAGTCCGGAGCGCATCAACCGCAGCAGCGAATTCAAAGAGCGGTTGCGGCGCCTCGCGCGGCGTGGACTCGTGCGCCGCGTGGTCTTCGATGAAGCGCACTGCTTGAGTGATTGGGGGCATGACTTCCGCCCGGATTACCGCAGCGTGCTACGCGAACTGCACAAACTGGACTTGCGCGTGTCGATCAGCGCCCTCACCGCGACGGCCACGCCGGACGTCGAAGCGGAGTTGCGGCGTGACCTCGCGTTGCACGACTCGGTGGTGGTGCGCGCGTCGCTGGACCGTCCGAACGTGTCGTACTTCGCGTACGCCTTTCGAGGGAAAGACGCCGCGGTGGACAAGCTTGGCAGTTTGACGCAAATGCTCAACTGGTTGCGTGACGATCACCCGGATGGGAGCGCCATCGTGTACGTCTCCACCCGCAACGCCGCCACGCGCCTCGCGCGGGCGCTGCAGGAATTGGGCTTCGCGGCGCAAGCGTACCACGCGGGCTTGTCTGCGTTGGTGCGTTCGGAAGTGCAAACGCAGTTCATGACCGACGAGGTCAAGGTGATCGTCGCGACGAACGCGTTCGGGATGGGCGTCGACAAGGCGAACGTGCGGCTCGTGGTGCACTTCAATCCGCCGCGCAGTTTACCCGCGTACATTCAAGAAGCGGGCCGGGCGGGTCGGGACGGCGCGCCCGCGTGGGCGGCGTTGCTGCACGACGCGAGCGATTGGAATTTGCAAGCGTGGCTTGCGAGGCAAGGCTTGCCGCAACTCGAGCACGCGCGGCACCTCGTGGACTTGCTGTCGCGCGACGGGCACCTCACGCGGTACGCGGAGCAACTCGTGGCGGACGTCAACGCGGCGTTGCCGGACAGCGTCGATCCGTTGGACGTCGGCGACTTGAATTGGTTGCTTGCCGCGCTCGAAGCGAGCGGTACGCTCAGCGTGACGCACCGCGTCGGCACGGTGCGCTTGCTGTCCAGCCTCGACGTCGACGCACTTGGCGCGGACGTCGGCGCGGCGCACGCGAACGCGTTGTGGCGCCTCGGGTACCGTCCGGGGCGCCGCCCGTGCTCGATCGACCTCGCGCAACTCGACGAGGACACGGCTGAAGCGTTGAACCGCGCGTTGTTCGACCTCGCGCAGCAACGACCGTTGGACGTGCTGTACAGCGCGCACGCCCCGGCCTTGTCGTTGACGTTGCGGCGCGCGTCACTGGCGACGTTCACGGACGTGCTCGAGCAGCAACTGCAGCACAAGCAACGCGATTTGGAAGCGATGAAGCGGTACGCGCTGGACAGTCGCTGCCGCCGCGCGGCGTTGCTGGACGCGTTTCGCGAGCGCCTCGAGCGGCGCGCGGACGCCGCGTCGTGCTGCCAAGCGTGCAATTTCGACGACCGACCGTGGCTGCTCGCGACGCAACTCAGCACCGAGGAGATCGAACGCGTGTACAAAGTCAAGCGGACGCTGCTGCACTTCTTGTCGGAGTTCGAGCGGCGCACGCGCGACCGCGGGTTGGACGCGCGCGGCCTCGGCCGGGTGCGGTTGCTGATGACGTTGCGCGGCGAAAGCAACGTCGTGCGGCGATCGCGCGGCGGCGTCGACACGATCACCTTGCCGTCCTTTTTGCAGCTTTCGCCGTTCTTCGGGCGGTTGGAGTTCGTCACGGAACGCGAAATCGAACGCACCTTGGATGAAGCGACGCGCGAAGGATACGTCGCGGTCACGCCGTTCAAGGACGGCGTCACGTACCAACTGACTGCGGCCGGCGCGCAGTTCCTGACGCGCCCGAACCGCCCGCGCGAAACGAGGATGCCCGCATGACCGACCCTGCTTCCCCACCGCTCGACGATGAGGACGTCACGACGCGCCGCATCGAGCGGCTGCTCGACCTTGAGAACGCCGCGTGGTTGCAGTTGCTCGTGTCGAGCCTTCCGCCCGGCGATGTCACGCGCCTGTACCGCGACGCGTTCGTCGGGAAAAGCGAGCACCTCGGGCGGGTGCTGGTGCGTCGACCGCTCAAGGACGTGCGGTCCGAGCACGTCCTTGAAGCGTTGGAGAAGCTGCGCGAGCACCAACCGGCGTTGCTGCGGCGCTTCGTGCTGACGTGGCTCGCGCGGCATGACGACGACTTGAACGCGATGCAGCGACATGAAGCGCCGGACGTCGCGGCGGACGTGTTGGACGTCGCGTCGTGGTTGCTGAGCGCCGAAGGGCGCGCGGACGACCGCGCGGCGTTGCAGCACGCGCGGTCGCAGGTGCGCGCCCTCACCATCGAGTTGCACGAACAGCAGCGCGTGGCGCGCGACGCGACGCTCGCGCACGAACGCTTGTCGAACGAGCACGGCAAGTTGACGCGACGACTCGAGCAGTTGCAAGCGCGGCACGCGCAGCAATCGCAAGAGGAACGGAACGCGCTCGTGCGCAAGCACGATCGTGAACTGCTTCGCTTGCGTACGGCCGCGCAGCGCGCGCAAGACGACATCGACGCGGCCCGTGGGCACCTCGACGCGGTTCGCGCGCAGCATGAACGGGACGCGCGCCTTGCCGAAGCGCGGTGGGCGCAGGAGCGTGACGCGCTGCAGCGGCGCGTTGACGCGTTGGAGGCGCAACGGAACGCCGAGTCGCACGCGCTCGTGAGCGAGGCGCGCGCGCAACTGCGCCGCGAACGCTTCGAGTTCGAAGAGCAGCAGCAAGCGTTGCGGCGGCAGCTGCGCGAACAACACGAGCGCGTCGTCGACTTGGAAGGGCAATTGGCCGAGCGTGCCGAACCGACGTTGGACGCGCAGCTGCTCGACGACGCGTTGATCGTGAACTACCCGGCGCTGCACGACGAACCGATCGAACGCTTCGTGGGGTTGTTCGACGCGTACCGCGCGTTTCTCGCGCAGCGCCACGACGACGCGACGCTTTCGCGCGCGTCGAACATCGCCGCGTTTTCGCACCGCGCGCCGCGAGGGCTGCTCGTCGTGGGGTTGGAGCGTCTGCTGGAAGATGGCGCGAACTTACCGCTCGCGCGCTACCTTCGCATGAGCGTCTTTCGGCAAGAAGCGGTGCTGCAACGCCTCATTGACGCGGTCGAATCACCGCGGCTTCCTCGATCCTCATGACGAACATCCGACCGTACAAATTGCTGCGCGAGCCGTTGACGATTCAAAGGCATCGTTGCTTCGTCACGCGTTTATGGAGCGACGGACGCTTGGAGCTCACCAGCGCCGACGGTCGCGTCACGATCAAGCACGCCGAGGAGCTCGTGTCGGCCTTTCCGGACTTGCTGGACGCGGTGCAGAACCTCGTGGAACGGCACACGCCCGAGCAGCGCGCGCATCACTTAATCGACCGCTTGAGTACGGTCGCGGGACGCGCGGCGCGTGCGAACGCACCGAAGGAAGCGTGGCCGCCGAACGTGCGGTTGATGCGGCGTGACGTCGCGCCGAACGTGCGTGTCGACGGCGTCACGCGTGACGGATCCATGTTCGTCATCAACGACGAGATGCTGACGCTCGCGCAAGTCGCGTTCAAGTTCGAGGCGCACGTCGACGCGATTGTGGAAGCGACGCGGTCGCTGGTGCACAACGTCACGGCGGTGCGCGCCGCGTTCGCCGCGCAGCGTCCACGAGCGGAACCGCCGGTGAGCACGCCGACGCCCGCGCCGCGTGAAGACGCGCGCTTGGCGCAGTACGAACGTGAGTGGCGCAAAGTGCACGATGAAAACGAAGATTTGCGTCGTTCGCTGCGTGAAGCGCGCGCCGAAGCGGACGCGCTGCAAGCGCAACTGCAACGCGCGGCGGCGTTCGAGGACGAAGCGCGCCGCGCGACGCAACTCGAAGGCGACCTCATCACGGCGCGGCAGGAACTTGAGGCGTTGCGGCGAGGCGTGACGCACGACGCGGCCTTCGTGGCGTTGCAAGCGGAATTGGAGCGCCTCCAGCGGCGCGTGCACAACCCACGGTTTTGGACGGCGGCGTTCGCGGAGACGTTCGCGGAGTCGTTGGCGAGCATGGACGCGGTGCACGCGCCGCTGGAGGGCATCGACGCGAGCGACGTCTTGGAGGTGTTCGCGGCGTGGCACGCCGAGGTGCAAGAAGGCGTGGAGTTGCTGCACACCGTGGGGTTCGACGCGGCGCTCAGCGAACACTTGCGGCGCGTGCTGATCGTGCAGTGGGTGTACTTGCGGTGGCTGGAGTTGACGGCGGACGTCGGCGAGGCGCGCGCGTGAACGCGCTCGAAGCGGAGGTGTTGCGGCGCGTCCGCGCGGACGGACCGGTGCGGTTGCACGTTACGGGCGAGGAGTACGTGTGGTTGCGCCGCGCGGTGCGGACGTTGTGGGATGATCACGACGGTTGGTGGGCGCGTCAAGAGAAGTTTCAGTTGTTGTTCTTGGCGTTTTTACGGGCGTACACCTTTTACCGTGACTTGTCGGAAAACGACCGGGTGTTCTGGGCGAACTTCTACCGTGAGTTGGAGTTGCCGCCGCGGCCCGTGACGAACGCGCAGTACGACAACTTGTGGGCGGTGCTGACATCGCACGAGGAAACGCGGCCGTACTGCCGTGAAACGAGCGGCGGGCGGCGTTTCGTTGACAGTATCGCCGCCATTTGGGGCATTCGCAGTCTCACGGCGGCGCAGCTCATCTCGTTTTTCGGGGCGTACTACAACCGCTTCCCCGGTCGACCGATCGATCGCGCGTTGATGCAGCGGCTCGTGCCGGACGCGGACGACGTGATGTTGCGGCAAGCGGCGGCGTACGACCGGGTGTTTCGGGACATGACGCGCGTCGTGGATTTCATCCTCGACACGAACAAGAACCTCGCGCGGCTCGCGCCGGACGTGTTGTGCGCGCGCCTTGAAGCGGCAGGCGTGTCGTTGGGCACGCCGAATCCCGTGAAGTTCTTCGCGCATAAAACCGAGGCGGGGTTGTGGCGTCTCGTGACCGCGTCGGACGGAGGAACGCGGCGGCGGTACCGCGTGCACGTCGCGCGTACGACGCTGCGGCAACCGACGGACGAGTCGGACGTGACAGTGCAACTCGCGCCGGGAGTCGGTGTGGAAGGCGGCGGGGTCGAGGTGCGGCTCGAGGACCGCGAGCAGTTCCGGTCGGGGCGCGCGGAGTTGCGGTTCGAGCACGTGCGGGTGCCGGTGCACGGCGCGCTCGTGCGCGTGTCAGGCTTGTCGGTGGGTCGGCACGTGGGCGAGTTGTACCTCAACGATCAACCGGCGGGCCGCAGCGTCGACGTGACGATCTTACCGGCGTTCGAGTGGCAGTGGACGCGGCAGCGCGGTCCGTTGATCGAACGGCAATGGCAAGTGGGCAGCGTGCGCTTGCACGACGGTCGGTTCGGTACGTTTCGATGGCAACCTTCGTGGGAGTGTGAGGACGGGCGGTGGCGGCCGGGCGGCAGCGTCGCGCGCGTGTGGATCGACGAGGCGTTGGAGTTCGACGTGCTCGTGAGCGCGGAAAGTTACGGCGCGCGCGTGCTCGACCCGAGCGACGGAAGCGTGGTGTCGCGCGTGTCGTCGCCGGAGGTGTTGCGTCGCGCGATCGTGCGGGTGTTCACGCCGAGCAAGCGGCGTCCGCAAGACGTGCGGGCGTACGTGGAGAGCGTGCCGGACGTGCGTTGCAGCGTGCTCGAAGGGCAGCACGTGGCGCCGCTCGCGGACGTGACGGCGTGCTCGAACGACGCGGTGGTGTTGGAAGTGCGGCACGCGGACGTGTGGCATCGATTGCACGCCGTGCCGTACGATGCGCCGCCGTTGTCGTGGGCGTGCGAGGTGCGCGACGGTGACTTGATGATCGACGTGGGCGCGGCGCGAAACGTGCGCGTCCGGGTGGAGGAACGCGCGCGGAGCGGGACGTGTGTGGAAGCGTACGAGTTGCTCGTGCCGAGCGGTGCGTTTCGGCACGAGCTGCGCCGTTCGACGGTGTGGGAGGCGTTGGACGTGACGGTGAGCGTCGTTGCGGAAAACGAGGCGGTGGTGTCGAAGCGCGTGTCGTGCCCGCCTCGACCGTTGGTGGACGCGTGGTCGGACTTGCTGCGTCACGGTCTCGGGTGGGCGGCGTTGAAGAGGAAGCAGCCGTGAAACGCGGCCGGAACGCCCTCGCCCGTTCGCCGACCGCTTAAGATTGAACTGGGTATAATCTGCGTGAAATTGTAATTAATTGATATCATGAAACATCAGCTGACTAAGTAGTAGGCAAATAACCTTGGTTTTTTGAAGGGTGATAGAACTCATGTGGTAGAAATAAGCTTGATGATCATCTCCTTGATTTCCTGGAAAGGCGGCTGCGGTAAAACAACCAGCAGTATTCACTTCGCCGCGTTGCTCGCGCGACGCGGTCAAACCATGCTCGTCGACGAAGACCGCAGCCGCAACGCCACGAACTGGACCGCGCGCGGCGGCGACGCACTGCCCTTCAAAACCTTCCCGCCGCGCGCGCTCGGCACGGAAGCGCGCCGTCACGACCACATCGTCATCGACACGCGCGGCGGTCTCGAAGACCAAGACCTCGTCGACCTGTACGACAACAGCGACCTCGTGATCGTGCCCGCCATCGCCGAAAGCATGACCCTCGAAGCGCTCGCGGGCACCGCGCAAACGCTGCGCAAGCACGGCCGGGACTTGGGCAAGTTGCGCGTGCTGTTCACGCTCGCCCGCAAAACGAACGGCAAAAGCGATAAAGTCGCGGAAGCCAAAGCGGCCGTCGCGGAACTCGGCATCACGCCCCTGACGCGCACGATTCGCGCGACGGAAGCGTTCCGTGACGCGTGCGACAGCGGCCGCCTCGTGCGCGACGTGAAAAACCCCAACGGCAAGCTCGCGTGGATGGACTACGAACGAGCGTTCGCGGAGTTGACCTCGTGAGCGGCCGCTTCGCGAACCTCAAGAACCTCCACCTCGACGACGCTGAGACGCCCGAACCGCTTCAGGGAACAGCCACGCCTCCTGAAGCGGTCCAAACGACCGTGCCGCCACCAGAACCGCACGTTTCCGATGCACCGCCGAGCGAACCCGTCGCGCCACCCGAAGTGACAACGTCGAGCGCGCCCGCCAAAGCGGCGCGGCCATGGGACGCGATCGAAGCGCCCAGCGAGCCGCTCAAAGCCCTCAACGGCCGCGTGCCGCGCTCGGTGCGCCTCGCGTTTGACCGTGCGCTCACCGACGCGATGGACGCGCTGCGCGTCGACGTCACCGTCGACCTCGCCGTTGAAGCGCTCGCGCGACTCGTCGTCGACGACGAGGAGACGCGCGAGCGCTGGATGCACAAAATGTGGGAGCTCAAACGGCAACGTCGCAGCTGAACGAACGCGAGGCGTTGAACGCCTCGCGTTCCATTTTCTGAACGTTGCCGTCTTATGTCGGAACGAACAGGGGAGACGCGTGACCGACGTGGACCGCGGTGACACCTGCGCCCGCACCACCTGAACGCCCCTCCACTCGAACGAGCGACGCCCACGCGCCGTCGACGCCGACACCTTATGAAATCTCGCCGACGCGTACCTCACGCCGTTCAAAAGCGCGGACGTCCTCGCGAGTCGGCACACGCGTTCTCGTTGCGCACGCGTGAAACCTCCTCGCACCGACGGCCGAGGGCGTGCGAACGTGAACCGCAAGTTAACTCACGCGCCGCCTCGCCATCGCCACTGCTCGCGCGCCTCTTCAACTACGCGCGCGTGCCGCTCAACGGCCACCACGGCCTCGAAAAGAACCGGCCGTACCTCAAGGTACCTCAAGGCGAACGTGGAGCACGCCGTGCAACGCTGGAACGTCGTGAGACGACGTGAAGCGACGCCAGCGGCACGCCGAAGCGTGGGCGTTGCCGCTGCGCGGAGCGGACGTGCACCTCGCTCACCCTCACGAACGGCAAAGGCTGACGCGCGTCTCACCCCGTACCGACCGCTCGTTGAAACGCGCGAAGCGACCCGAGGTGTTCTCGTGGACGACGAGGAAAGGCGCGGCGCACCAGGCGCAGCCACTGTTCGCGCTCGACGGTGTCCCGCGGTTGTCACGCGCCGCGCACGTCCTACGCACGCGTACGCCGCGCCGAACGATTTGTGGCGCTCGGGTGTGTGGACGTGAGCACCACGTGGGCGTGCGCGTGAGCGAACAACGCCCGCGCCGCCGACAGCGGGTGACGCGTTCAACGCGCGCGATCACGTACCGCGCGCCTCGTCGAGCGCGGTGCGCACCACGGCGCGCAGACGCGCGTTTGGATCGGGCGCCTTCGACCCCTTTTCCATCTTCAAGCGCGCGTACAACTGCGCGAGCATCACCTCGCCGCCGTCAACGAGTCGTCGCAGTTCTTCGCGTTCGGCTTTGGACGTGCAAGCTTCCAACATGAACCACAACCTCCGCTCGACGTTCACCTCCGGCGCGGTGTGTGTAGGCTCGGCCGGCGAGGGCGTCAACGGCTCGTTGGCAAGCGCGGGAAGTGCGTTCGTCTCGCCGCGCGTGACTTGAAAGTCGTCCGGTTTCTCGAACATGTTGCGAATGAACCCCGCTTTGTTGCGCATGGTCTTGCCGCGTGCGTCGTACTCGGCGGCGATCTGCGCGAAGCGCGTGAGCATCGGGCGGATGAGGGCAGGCTGGTCTTGCGCGAGGCGTTCCGCAGCGGCCGCGCTCATGCCGCGTTGACGCAGCAACCGCACGAGGTCCGCGTTCGGCTTCGCGAGCTGTACGCGCCATCGCGCGCTCGCGCCGCGCCCGACGAGTTCGAACGACTCGACGAGGCTTGCTTCTCGCAGCGCGCCGAGCATGGCCGCCAAGGTGCGCCGCGTTGTCCGCGCGGCCGGACACGCCCAGCAACGTCCGCAAGTCGGTGACGCGCACGTTCAGCGCGCCCGTGCGCGGCGGCGCGCCGCGTGCCCAGCGTGGCGCTCGCGCTGTACGCCACGCTGGGCACGCGGCGCGCTTGCACGTTTTGCTACCGCGCGGCGCGCGCGTTAACGGCGAAGACGTCCGAGCAACGCACGTGAAGAAACGGCGTCGTGCCGGCCGCGTTCGGGCGCTCTTCGACGCGCACGTCTTCGAGCAAGCGCATGTTTCCGCGCGCGACCCCTGCCGCGTGGAGCGCGTTCGAGCGTGAACGTCGCGCGTTGCAGGCAGTGCAGCGCCGCGTGCTGACGGCCGCCCGCGCCGAGTTCCGCGGCGCGCAGCACCTCCGCGATCCGGGGCGTGCACGACGCCGTCGGCGGTCGCGAGTGACGCGAGGGCGAGCAGAACGCGCGTCCGCGCCGTGCGGCAAAGCGGCGTCGCTGCGCGCTTGGAAGGTCACGGCCGCGTGGTCGAGGACGACGTCGACGTCGCGCGTGAAGGCGTCGTCGGTGCGCGCGGCGCTCACAACGCCGCGCGCGAGAAGGGCCGGGAAGGTTGAGACGAGCACGAAGGCATCGTGGCACGCGCGTTTTCGAAGACCTGGTTCGCTCGTCGAGCTTCTTCACGGGTGTGTCGCGGAGCTTCGTGCTTGTTGTTTTTCTTTTTTAGAGGTCATCAAAGAGGGCACTCAAGGCCGACGTCGACAAGATGAAAACATCGTGTGGCATGGTGTTTTCCCGTTCGTGCTTCCTGGCTTGAGACGAGCTTTCCCTCGCGCGATTCGTGGAGAAGTCCTTTTTCGAGACGAGCTTTCCCTCGTGTCGACCGTGAAGCGCGTGAAGCGCGGCGGGGCGTTCCTCAAGAACGACGAGGTGGGTGTCGCATCGCCTTGCCGTGCGTTCAGCACGCGGTGCAACGCCTGTTTTCCTCGTGTGCGACGAGGCGCGGTGCCTCGTTTGAGACGAGGTGATCGTCGGCGTTGACGAAGGAGGGGCGTGGAACTCGACGTCTTCAGGGGTCGTCGTGACGCGGCGCTCGTCTCACGTTGATGCGCGCGTGGTGACAAGACGTTTTGTGACCGCGCGGCGGCGGGGTGTTCGCGCGTCGGCTTGTCAGGACACCGCGCCGTGTACGGCTTGGCGTAGTTCGTCGCTGAAAGCGTCGAGGCGTCGTTCCACGCTGGCGAGCGTGACTTGCTGCACGACGACGAGCGTGTCGAGGGTGCCGTCGAGCATCGCGAGGCGCAGCGCCGCGTACTCGCTGGTGGTCAAGCGATCGCGCATGAGGAATTGCACGGTGCGAATGGCGTTGCTGGCGCGCTCTTCGGGATCTTCGGGCAGCGCGGGCGGCTCAGGCGGCGTGGGCGCCGGGCGTTCTAAAGTTTGGCGTTCGCGCCCCGCGCGCACGCTCGGCTCGACGTAGCCGGGCGGGGTGTACTTGTCGGCGTCGGAGCGCACGACGTCCACGAGAATCGCGACGGGATTGCGCATGTGGTAGCCGCTGGCTTGCAGCGCTTTGAACTTCTCGATGCGTTCGAAGACGTGCGTTTTGCCGAACGTCTCGGTGAGTTGACGCGCGACGGTCGTGGAGACGCCGCGCGTCGTCAAGGCGAGGGTGGCGTCGCTGAGTTCGACGGCTTCGACGGTTTGCTGGGGAAGGTCGTCTTGGAAGACGTAGGTGATGGTTTGCTTGCGGCCGCGACCGTCGTAGCGAACTTCTTTGAGGTAGCCGCGCTGGGTGAGGTCGTCGTGGGCGTTGGCGAGCGTTTCACGGATTTTGTTCGTGCGTAGATCGACGATCTTGCAGGCTTCCGCCCATGCGACGAGCGGCGTCGCGAATTGCGACAAGGGCGTGTCGCGCGCGTCGGGGGGGTAGCGGCGCGCGTCGAGCAGGCGGAAGAGGGCGCGCGTGAGGGGACGTTCGAGGCTGGCGATGAATTCACGGTCGAGAGGTTTGAGGTGCTTGGCGCGAATGGAACGCACGATCGGTTCGGCAAGGCGGATGCGCAGGACGCTGGCGGAGGTGAGGTCGAGGTCGTCTTCGTCGCTGGCGTAGTCCGAGGTGAATTCGAGTTCGCTGAAGTAGTTGAAGGTGACGGTCGTCCATTGGCGGCGCGCGTCGTACCACGCTTCGGACGCGGAGTACGTGGCGGTGCGCAAGCGGAACAACGCGCTTTTGAGGCTTTTGTAGTAGCGGCCGGACGTGTCGAGTTGCGCGCGCTTGAGTACTTGGTACGCGGTGGTGTGGACGACGCCGTCTTCGGGCGCGCCGTTTTCGATGAACATGTCGATGATGGCGTTGGCGACGTCACCGTCGAGGCCGTGGGGCACGCCGCCGTACTTGGACAAGGCGTCGCAGGTGAGGCGGGCGGGGCGGCCGTTGATGGTGAAGTCGATTTGCCAGTGGTCGAAGGTTTCGGGAATGCGTTCTTGAATCGAGACCAGGCCGAGGCGACCGACGTTTTGTTCGTCCCAGCTGCTGATGTGCTGGCGGGGCGTGGGACGCCGGGCGGGTTTGCGGGCGCTGCGGGACGCTTTGCTGGTCATCGTTCGATCGGTTCATTGTACGGCGAGGCGTTCGATCCGCCCATATCGGACTACTCCGGCGATTTCTCGCTGAGGGGTATCGGACTACTCCGGCGATTCCGCACGTTCCTGAAGACCAGATGAAGGTTGCGGTGGGAAATTCAACGTCTAGGACGACAATTCCACCAGGGTCTCGCGCGAAAGGAGGTCGGAATGGGCCGCCTTCGCGGGGTATCGGACTACTCCGGCGATTGATGAGGGTTCGGCACGGACATCTGCGGCGATTTCAGGGGAAGGTATCGGACATCTCCGGCGATTGAGCAGGGATGGGTCGGACATCTCCGGCGATTGAAGCTCGGACATCTCCGGCGATTGAGCAGGGGAAGTATCGGACATCTCCGGCGATTCAGCTTGTCTAGTCTCGGACATCTCCGGCGATTGAGGGGGGAAAGTATCGGACATCTCCGGCGAAAACCGGGGGTTTTTATCGGACATCTCCGGCGATTGAGCAGGAAAAGCGCGTGTTCATCGCGAAAACCGCGCGGCCCTGATGATGATCATCAAGTAATTATCAACAAAAAGAATCAAACCACTAAAGAATCAACATCAGCGGTCGCGTGAAAAGCGAGGCGTTACGAGGAGCGGTCGTCGACGCTGATGGTGTGGTCGCTCGCGCGCGCGAGAAGCTTGACGAGCGGTTCGACCGCTTTAAAGGTGCGCACGCCGAGCCGCGCGGCAACGAGGGCCGGGTCGCCCGAGGCGCGCAGCAACCGCAGCCCGGCGTGGTTGCGCAGGGCACGCCACGCTTTGTACGGCACGAGGGCGCGCGTGCACGCGGCGTACACGGCCGCGCGCAACTCGTGATCGCTTTTGATGTCGAAGAGGGGTGCGTCGCTGGGCAGCAAGTCGCCGTGGTTGCGCTCGACGGCGTACGCTTGCAATTCGCGAGCAAGGTCGTCGTCGATGGGCAGCGTGAGGTCGTCGGCGTGCAACAGGCGTCGTGTCAAGTCGACGTGCGGCCAGCGAAGCCGGACGACTTGCGGTCCGGTGAGTCCGGCGTGCGCACCGAGGAGGAGCAGCGCGCGCCCCGCGACCGTGGCGTGCGCGAGCAGTTGATCGAGTTCGTCGTCGGTGTAGACGTCGCGGTGCTCTTCGGGGCGGTTGGTGGGGAGGCGCAGGCCGTCGAAGGGATTCGGGCCGAGATGCGCGCCGAGGGCGTGCAAGCGCTCGTACAAGGCGCGGAGGCGCGCGACGTGGTTGTGGATGGTGGCGGGTGCGTGCGCGTGCGCGTGCAGCAGGGCGTTGAGGTAGGTGACGGCGTCGTTTGGGGTGGCGTTGAGCACGCTTCGCTGCTCGCTCTGCGCCCAGCGAAGGTAGCGTCGCCAACTGCTGAGGTAATTGCGCCGCGTGGCGCCGCCCGACTTGCCGGGCGTGTGGTCGTCGAGGAGGTGCAGGGCGCTTTCGATGTCGCCGCGGGCGAGGGCGCGGCGGAGGTGTTCGGGGAGGCGGTCGTTGGCGTCCGCACTTGGAATATATACAATCATTGTGGTGCGTCACGCGCGGTGACCTTTCACTTCGACTGGTCCGTCACCATCTCGCTTCGCTTTCGCCGTCGCTGATGCTCGGTGGAAGCGTGCGTGGTTGAACATCTTGCCATTCGGATGCGGAGAGGGTGGAATGAAGATCGCTTGGAATTGTATATATTCCAACGACCGCCTTTTCACGTGCAACACGCTTCCGCGTCGATCAACCTCGTCACGAAACGCGCCCACCTTACAAAGCCCCCTGCAACGCTGCCGTCAACTGCCCACACCCCTCGATCACAACGTCCCCGTCACGCAAAGCGGAAAGCGGCGCAAAGTCGCGCTGCGCCGCTCCGCATGCCGCGGTGTTGTCACATCATCGACAGCAACGCCCCCGCCACGATCACCCTGCCTGCCGCTCAACGTGGCTTAGACCGTCCACGCGCTCAACCAAGCTGGCGACCACACCACCTCACGCCCGATACCCACCACGTTCATCACCCGCGCGTTCCTCCGCGCTCCGCGCCTATCACCGCCCGACATCTTCACTTCGCGAACCTTCCCGATCGGCCGCCTCCAACAACAACGTCAAGCCTGCCTTCACGTCCGGCACGTAAAACGTTCCTTGCGGCGCGACGACCTTCACCGCTTCTTCCGGCGGCGCGCCGTTCTCCATGAACAACATCGCCAGCATCTCGTCCGACACCGCGTCGTCATACAAACTCAGGCGTCGACGCGCTTGCGGTTGTACGATCCACAACACCTCGCGCTCCGGCGTCCGTAGCACGACCTTCGCGTCTTGCGGCAACGTCAACAACCGCTCCACCGACGACCGTAATTCCGACGCGCTCACCACGGCCGACGTCGCGGTCAAGACGTGTTGACTCGCCGGGATTTCCCCGGGCAGTACTTGTTTCACATAGCGCCACAACGCGTCAAGCGCTGCGCTTCCGTCCACATCGACACCGCCTCCGCCATTAAAACTTGATCGAAGACCAAGCTTCTCACATTGAATGCGTCCGGCAGCAACACCCAAAAATCACTCGGCTTCTCCTCGCGTGCCGTGAACATCGACACGAAGTCCTGCAAGATCGACGCGGCCCACTCATGACCGATGCACACGTCGCGCAGCAACGCCTCATAGCACCAACGACGGAAGCCTTCTTGCAAGTCGCATCGACACGCCTGCTGGTCCGTCACGTTGCTGCCTCAACCCCTTCTCGGACGGCCTCTACTGGTGGGATCCCGACTTCTGAAACCGACTCTACACAACCCGCGCTCACTACGGTGAACGCGGGGCGGCAATCAATGTGAAAGTTGATTATCAAATCCGTGCGGAAGGAACGTTCCTCAATCCTATTAAAG
This sequence comes from Deinococcus yavapaiensis KR-236, assembly GCF_003217515.1. Taxonomy (NCBI): domain Bacteria; kingdom Thermotogati; phylum Deinococcota; class Deinococci; order Deinococcales; family Deinococcaceae; genus Deinococcus; species Deinococcus yavapaiensis. The sequence continues at coordinate 144,836 of NZ_QJSX01000013.1, forward strand.
CGTTTGTAAGTTGCGAGAGCCCAGTGTACACGAGGCTTCCCCATGTGAACGCGACGACGTAGTCCCAGAACGTACCCCACGGCGCGTCGTTCATGTACAACGCCTGCATCCCCGCCACGAGCGCCAGCACCAGCGCCGACCAGAACAAGATCGCGCCTCTGAACGAGCGGCGAAGTGCCAAGCCGCGTTGCTCACGCCCGAATTCGCCTGAATGATCGCCCAGTACCCGAGCGGCGCGTCCAGACGTCACACCGCCCGTGGCTGCCGTCGTACCGGCGGTCTTTATGCCGTACGGAACGAAAGTTTGAGCTCCAATCGGCGCGATTGCCAACAACTTGTCGACCTTCGCTCGATCGTACGCCACGATAAACCGGTCGAAGCGGGCAATCAACGATCGTGTATACGCAGCCATATCCTCGGCCGAGAGGTTGATATTCGGCGAGATTGGCGGCTTGTACAGACGGCGCTCCAAGCTCACCAAGGCATCTCGCGCGGCCGGCGCGGTCAACACCTCAACATTCGAACGTTGCAAGTCAAGCTCCTTGATGAGGTCGGCGATGGTCAATGCGTCCCGCATCAAGCTCAACGCCCGCGCAAATTCGTCAGGCTTGATTTCCACTTTATGAACGATGATCGGATTGTCCGCAAGGTCCGTCGCCGGGAACGGTTTTTTTGCACCGATCGTCGTGCCCTCGTCACGCAAGTCGTTCAGCAAAGCGACCACACCGGGGATGGCGGAAGGATTGGTGATGGGATGGTATGGCGCGGCAGCCGGGTCGAACATCGGTTGGTAGCCGATGAAGGTGGTTTGGTAGTCGATCATGTGCAGCCGTTGATGGGCGTCATGAAACGCGGCCCACTGTGACGCCGCCACCCGTTGCGCTTCGAGCTCGTCGAGGGTGGGAACCGGGCCGAAGGCAAGCCAGGAAAGGCGTCGTTTGACATGGGACTTGAATTCCTTGAAGTTGAACATCAATTTGTACAAGGAGTTCTCCTCAAGCAGCCGCAACTTCGAGGCCTTCTCCTCGAGTCTGTCCGCCTCGGGTTTCGTCGTTCTCAAAAACTCTATGAACGACGCGAGCATCAAGCCCAAGTAGATCACGAGCAGTGGAAACAGCCAGAAGTGCTTGACGGTGACGTTCAACTTGACCTTCTCGCCGTCAACGTTGAGGACGTTGGCGAGCGTACCCGTGTACGTGTCCGCCAAAACACTTGGCGCTCCGATCAGACCGCCGCCGGGCGAGGTGGGTGTGATGCGATCGGTGCAAATGTTGAAGGATTGGCCATTCGCGTTCGTGACCACGCTAGTCGTCGCGCTCGACGAACATGTTTCCTGAACGATGAATGGCACCCAGTACCGCGTTGTCTTGTAGGTGTTGTCGGGAGGACTGACCGACGCGAGCGTGGGCGGCAGGGGGACACGCTCGACGTACGCGGGGGTACTGGTCCATAGCGTCACAGACGCCTTTTTACTCAAGGGTCCGATGATGAGACAAATTTCGGACGCTCGATTGATGGAGCGGGTGTAGACGTTGTTCGCACTGGACAAAAAGGTCGGATTGTAGGGCTTCGTGGAAGGGCACGTGCCGTTCACGAACGAAAGCTGCGTTGGTTCGTTCGTACCTGTCACCCGTGCTGACACTTGCAGTGCGGACGGCGTGTCGTTGAACACCGTAAGCGCCGCGTCATACGTTCCAACTGCCGTCCCTTCATAGTTTGATGACGGCACCACTTCGAAGGGAGGGGGCGCCGTTTGGCCTGCAGCGGCCGAGAGGCCAAAGACGACGAGTAACGCCTGTAGTCGCATGTCTCCTCCTCGCGCAACTTCGCTGAGGAATGACGGTAGGGCGTGCGCTGACCGTATCGTCACATACCTTGATAGTGAACTTGGCACATTTGTGTGCTTCGTTCCTCGATACCACAACTCCGAGCACGTGGTGGCACCGCACGGCAATCACTCGAACGTACGCTTCACACAGAGCACCACGGGCACGACGAAGGCGACCTCGAAGTGTTTCACGCGGAACCACGGGTCGTGGAGACGACAAAGCCGCACGGAGGTGCCCTTCAGTTCTCGCCCAGCCGACGTTTGTGATCGAACAGGAACGGTAATCTGCTCGCCAACACCGCTACGGTATCCGCCTTCAGTGCGTCGTGTGACCACTCAAAAGCATGAAGTCGACACGATCCACGAGCAAGAGCACTCCAAGCACGACGATCACGGTTCGCAAGGTCGAGCGTGAAGAGAACCGCTCCAAGCATTGAAGTCCGAACACCGCGAGCATCGTCCAGGCCGCGTGATGAAACACGGTCGCAACCGCCATCAACGGCCCACATACCAGCACGCACGCGCGCGCCGTGCGAAGGCCGTAGGAGAGGCACGAGGCATGCGCGCGCCAACCGCGCGGCGCCAGGGGTACGGTTTGCAAACAATGCTGACGCCGCTGGCGTTGCTTCGACGCGCCCATCCAAGCGACCGCGCCCACGACCGCCGCCGCCTTCAACCACGCCGGGTCGACCAGCTTCGAAAGTCCCACGGCCATCCAAGACATGTGGAATTGCACGGCCGTCCAAACGACGAGAAACCCGGCGGTGAACACCCCCAAAGCATTCAAACGGCGAGGCCACAAGCTGGAAGTCACGACATGCCGCGCGTTGACCAACGCGAACGGCAGCATCATGGCGACCGACATGAGAAGCGCTCGACCCGCCGCTTCAGGAAGTGTCGCGGTGTGCGGTGAACGACCCGAAAGAAGCGTGATCCAAGCCAAGGCCGCTGCGCACAACAGAGCGTGCTCAGGATGCAGCCATGCCCACCGGCGAACTCGCATCAAGCCTCGCTGCCACGCGAGGCGTGACGCCGCGGTCATACGCGGCCGCCAAACAACACGCTGACACGTCCAACCGTGACATTCCCGCCGCGTTCATCGGGCTGTAACGGCGTGAACGTCACGTGCAGACGCTGCGCGTTCCAATTGTCAGCTTGCTGCAAACGACGCGCGAGGTCCGTGATGTCCAAAACGACCGTCAATCCGCTTCCGCTGTGCTGATCGTCGACCCTGGACGTTTCTCGAACGCCGAACATCGTCACCACCCCCGCTTCGTACGCTTGCTGCTCCTCATCGGGCGCGCCCGCAGGCATGTTCACGTGCACGAGGTAGTTCGCGGCCGCCAATTCGCTTCCGCGGACGTTTTCGATCTTCAACTGCACCGTCTGCGGTGCTTGCTGCAACAAACCCGGGCTGGCAGGAGCGTTCAAAGGCACGACGACCGAACTGGCAGTATTCGTCAGTGGCACGCCTTGCTCGCTCGCGCCGACAAGTTCCATGAGCATATTGTGCGGACCGTCGAAGTTGGACGCGTGAGGAAGAGCTCCAGCCGTCAACGGCGCGAGCGCCGCGACATTCAGATCGGTGTACTGATACGAAAGAGGCGCAGCGGAAGCGTCGCGAACGTCCGCGACGCTCATTGTCAACAGCGACGGTCCACTTCCGAAGGTGAATTGCATGTTCAACCACGCGGGTTTCGTCGGATTCGCGCGACCCACGCCTTGCCGCAACCACGCTTCCCACAATCGATCGATGTTGGCGTGATGCAGCCAGAAGATCGGGTCGAGCGCGGCCGTGTTGAAATGGCTCATCCAACCGGTCGTGCCGCCCACCGCCATGTGCACCGTGCCGTGCGGTCGAAGCTCCAACGCGCCCATCCCGCCGGGTGCATCGTGATTCCACCCGGTGATGGGTCCGCCAAAGCCGACCAGTCCCTGGTTGTTTTGGTTCGAGAAGTCCACTTCGTTCATGGCGGCGGTCACGGAGACCACCGGCTTCGGCATGGTCCCGCCCGCGTTGATTCCCTTCGCACGCTCACTGACGAACAGCGGATTGACGTCTCCGGAGGGAAGCGAAGGTTCTCGAAACGCGGTTGGTAAGGTGAGGACGCTGAGACGCGTCGTGTCGCTGTAATCCCAATACGGCAGCGCCCAGTCCGCCGGACCGCCCAGCTGAATGATCGTTTGACGGACGACCGTCTCGAAGTAATGCAGGTACATCCGATGCCAAGGCAGGAAGTACCAGCTGTTGTGTTGGCAGGCGTTCCACGGCGCGTCTTTCGGCCACGTTCCCGTTGCTTGGTCGGTGCCGTGCATCGCGGCCAGGTAGCCCCACGAGGTTGGATCGGAGATGAGACGCGTTCGCAATTCTTGGACAGCTCGAGCGTACCAAGTCAAGATCGGATCCCAAGGATCGTTGGCACTTAAAACCCAAACGTCGCGGCGTTCGAACATACCTTCTCCTTCGCGTCGCGCCAAGCAGCGTTAACATGCTCACGGCTTGACGTGCTGCATCGCGCATGATCGAGTGTCGTTCACTCGTGCTGAGGTGGAATTGGCACTGCAAGCCACGTCAAGCTGAACAGGACGCTCCTATCTCAGGTCGTGAAGACCAGCAAGCTGTTCGCCGGTAAGGTCAAGGGCGCGGACGCGTGGAATCCGTGCATCGGCACGTCATTCGCGTGCACCTGGCCGCCGTTTCCGCACACGAGTGGATTGACCCACTGCTCGTACACGTCGCTGTTGAACACTTCATGCCACACGCCCGCGTGAGGCATGCCCACGCGGTAGTCGAAGCGGTGCGAATTGCCGAGGTGCGCGACGATCACAACGTCATGCCCGGCGCCGTGCACCCAGCGGTGCACGGCGAGGACGCGGTTTTCGTCGTGCGCGTGCACCACGCGGAACCCATCGCCACGCAGCCCGGGTAGGCACTGCCGCAACGCCAGCAGTTCACGCACGAACCGCACATGGTCGAGCATGTCCCGGTCACCGCCGCTCAAGCCCGCCCAGTGCAGCAGCAAGTTCGCGCGGCGCACGACGTCATCCGACCACGGCTTGTCCTCCAAGAACTCCTGCCCCATGAACAGCATCGGAATGCCCGGCGCCGTCAAGCTGAGGGCGGTCGCGACGCGCGCACGACTCCGCGCGTACCACGACCGAGGGTTGCTGGGGTCGCTCAGACGCGCGACGCGCGCTTCCCGTCCTTCGAGGACGAGGTCGTGGTTTTCGGGGCCTTGCACGAACTGCCCGGCATGCGTGAAGCCGTTCGGCCACATGCTCGCCCCCAGCGCCGTCATGTTCAACGGTCGCTCGTCCGGCGCGCTCGCGCTTTCGATGACGTCACGAATGGCGCGGCGCAGTCCGTCTGTGAGGGTTGTGTCGAAGCCCGCGCCGTGAGGAACGGGCTGGACGACGTGCGGATTGACATTCCAGTACTCCGCGAGGTGAACGCTGCCCGGACGGTGGTAGTGCAAGGTGGACGTGAGGTCTTGGCAAAAGCGCCAACCGTGTGGCGCGCCGTCATGATCGATGACGCTCACTTGGTCGTAGCGAAAGCCGTCCACGCGGTACTCGTCGAGGAAGAACTTGGCGTTGTGAATGAGAAAGTCACGCACGTCCGGCTTGGCGTAATCGAACACCAAACCGCCCGCGTGGCCTCGATCGGAGAAGTACAGCGAGTTGCGCCGTCCGTCGCCGTCATGCTGACGATCGAGGAAGTACATGCTTTCATCGCCGAAATCCCCGCCGGCGTGGTTGTACACGACGTCGAGCAGCACCGCCAGCCCGTACGCGTGGCACACGTCCACGAGCGCTTTGAGTTGGTTCATCTCACCCTTGAGGTCTTGCGCTTGGTACGGCGCGAGGCCCTTCACGTGCAGCAACGCGTTGATGTCGGGCAGGAACGCGGGAATCGCCGCGTCGGGCGCGGCGTAGTTCATCTCCGGGGAGAAGTAGTCGGTGCCGTTGTAGCCTTGCCCGTACTGCGTTTGGAATTCTTGGATGGGCAGCAGTTGCACGGCGGTCACGCCGAGCTCGGCGAGGTACGGAACTTTGCGTGCCACGTCCAAGAACGTCCCGGCTTTGTTCGGGAGGTTCGGGGTGAAGAACGTGCCGACGTGCAGCTGGTAGATGACGAGATCAGCAAGGGCGGGCGTGGTGTGCGGCGTGTCGTGCCAAGGGAAGTCGGCAGCCCGGAGAATGCACTTGCTCGGGTGCGGCGTTTCGAGTTCGCGTGCGTACGGATCGCGTTTGAAGCCTTGAGAGCCTTCGCCGACGACGTAGAACATGTACTTCTGGCGGTCTTTCGCGCCGGGGAAGAAGCCGAGCCAGTGACCGTTCGGGTCGCGCGTCAGCAACGAGGTGTGATCGAGCGCGTTGCCGTTAAAGTCGCCGAGCACGTGTACGCTTCGGGCGTTGGGCGCCCACACGCGAAAGGTGGCGCCGTCGGCGATGAGGTTGGCACCCATGGGGGTGAACGAGTGAATGTGCTTGAGTGAAGCGGGCATCCTCGACCTCCTACGAAGCCCTCGCAGGTACGGGCGTTAGGGTGACAACCTTTTGAACTTCTGTGTACGTTCGTAGGTACGACCTTCGCGGTGCCAACGCGTGAACCCCGTGTCGTCTGAGTGCACGGCTTCTCGGGAGCTCAGCGACATCGTGATGCTCGTGGTGAGCAGCGCACGCGTAGTTTCCGAGTTCGCAGGTGCGCATGAAGGCGGTTTGCACGAAACGAATTCGAAGCGCGCTCGGCGAGGAACCGCCCTTGCACCGCCTTGATGAGACCTTCGACCTGACGTGCAGAGGTTCTCTCGCGTCCTTTTGAAGCGCTTTTGTCCCCCTGCGGTCTTCGCGTGTGAAGCTTCGCGGCAGACGTCCGCGCGATTCGTGGAAGCTCCCTCTTTGCTCCTCGGCTTGCCTGGGTCGCACACGTCGGCTTCGGCGATGTGCGCCGAGCGTTCGCGCGCGATCGACGTTATGCGTTGATGGTAAAGCATGTGCTGACATTCAATCCTCCAGCGTTCTCAGCATGACCGGGTCGATGCACACGATGAAGCGCAGTCACTGAGCGATCGCTGAGCGGCATGCGATTAAGCCGCTCAGCGTGAACGTGAAGGAACGACTTCTTTGTCAGTTCGTGGGGTGTATCTGTTGCGCCAAGGATCGCAGCCGCGACGGCACGACCAATTGCTCGGCTTCGAAGCGTTCGGTGATGAGCTTCAGTTCCGCCAAGGCTTCCACACGCCCTTCGAGTTGCAGTGTCGCTTCCACCAGGAATTCCGCGATGCCTTCATCGAACGGATCGACTTCCAGCAAGCGGCGCGACAAGTTCAAGGACTTGCGGTACTCCCCCTCGGCGCTCCAACGGCGCATGAGTTGCAGTCCCACCTTCATCAATGACCATTCCAAATGCGTTCGCTCCTTACTTGCCCACTCGGTCGTCGCGCTCGGCAGGAACGGACCGCCGTACAACGAGAGGGCTTGTAAGAAGGCATTCTCGTCGAGCGTGCTGAGCCGTCGTTGAACGTCCCATACGTCCCACGAGAAGCGTACGCCGTCCACGCGCACGTCGTACGCCTCCGTTTCCTTGTCGAAGTGCATGTGCAAGCACGGCAGCGCGGCGTTGAACTCGTGCCGCGCGCGATGAAAGTAGTTCACGGAGCGCTTCGGGTCGTCGTCGGGCCACAACGCCAGCAGGACGTCCGCGCGGGACGCCCCCGGATGCCGTAACAGGAAGCACAGCAGCTCGAGGCTGCGGCGCATGCCGATGGGCACGTCGCGTCCGTCGGCGAGCACGCGTTGCCTGCCCAGCGACACCAGGCGCACGTGCAGCGGCGCCGTGATGCCTGCCGCACGGCGGTCATGCAAGAACGGCGCGGCGAGTTCGTCCGTCGGGTGCGAGGCGAGGAAGTCCGTGACGCGCGGCAGCAAGTGCAGCTCGGGCAGCAAGGCCGCGCCATTCCCCATGACACCTCGTTCGTCCAGCGCGCGTTCGAGCGCGAGGCGCGCGTCGACATCGTGCCCGAGCGCGAAGTGGGCTTCGGCGGCGTGCACATCCACCCACGCCGCTTCCCGCGCGAGGTCCGCAGTCACGAACGCGGTGCGCGCCGCCGTGAACGCGTCGAGGGCGCGCGCCGCCTCACCGTCAAGAACGAGCGCCGCGCCGAGGCGCAAGTGCGTGGCGGCGTGTTCCACGTCCGTGGTGGCGAGGGCCGTGGCGCGCGCGATGAGGCGCCGCGCGTCGCGTGCGCGTCCTTGCGCCGTCACCACGGACGCGTGCAACAGCGCCGCGTGCAATTCCACACCGACGTCGCCGCTCGCGCGCGCTTCACACGCGGCACGATCGAACGCGGCGGTCGCGTCCGTCCAGCGCAGACGGGCGCGGGCGACGCTGCCTCTCGCGTACCACAGCAGCGCCTGTGCTGCCGCGGTTTGAGACGTGAGCGTCTCGGCGATCGTGACATCCGCCTCCGCAGCGTCGTAGCGGCCGTCGTGCACGCGCGTCAAGGCGCGCACGAGGTGCACGTGCAACCGCCGTTCGGGAAGGGTGCGCGCTAAGGCCTCGTCGAGGTAATGCGCGGCGGGCGCCGAGGCGCCGCGTGAAGCGTACGCTTGGCCGAGCAGCAGCGCGACCGCGCCCGCCACGCCGCGCAGCGGGTCGTCGAACGCGGCGGCGTCGTGCCACGCGCGCTTCAGTGCGGCGAGCGCGTCGGGAACGCGGCGCAACGCGAGCAGGGTCGCGCCGAGCTCCCGCCAGGCGAGCACCCGGTCGAGCGTCTCGAGCGCGGGAATGTCGAGCAGGTCGAGGAGCGCGAGGGCGTCGCTCGGTTGCCCGAGGGCGCGCGTGACGGTCGCGAGTTCCACGCGCGCGGCTGCACTGCCGCGCGCGACGGCCCGCACCAGCACGTCGTGCGCGCGGAGGAGCTCGCCGAGCGCGTACAACGCGTACCCGCCCCAGCGTTCGTCGTCCGGCGTCGGGTGCGTCAGGTCGTCGAACGCTCGCGCGGCGTCCGCGGCGCGCCCGTCGAGCAACGCGAGCAGAAGCGGATGAAGCGGCGAGGCAGCCATGAGCGTGCCCTTAGGATACTCTAGCGAGGCAGTAAGAGAACCTTGAAAATGCAGTGCGAAAGGGCTCAGCGCGGCACGGCTAACGTCAGGCACGCCTGGGAGGGCGTCGCTCATGCGCAACAAACGACTCGCGTTGGTGTTCGGTTTGCTGTTGGCCTTGCTCGCTCCGAGCGTCGCGTACGCCGACCCGGGCAGCCTCGGCGGTGGCGGCATTCCGACCACGCCAAAGCCATAATGCCCACGGACAAAATGTAACGAATTCAACGACCGTGACTGAACGCTGGCAGAAGTCGAACATGAGTTTCGATGCCGTGCGTGACGGACGCCATGACTGGAAATCGACGTGCCATAACATGCCCGCGCTTTGCGCTGAGCATTTCAGGAGGCACAATGCGACGAACACGAAGCCAAGACGGCGTGACCCTCAAAGCGTACGCGGGTACCACGGGCGTCCTCCTCGCCTTCGACCTCGCCGAAACACGGCGTCCTGGCCTGCTTGGCTTCGCCGTACACCGAAGCGCCCCCGACGGCAGCGACCGCTGGTTGTCCGGGCAACTCGCCTTTCCGGGCCAAGCGCACGAACCTAGCGAAGCCCTCTCCACGAACACCGCTCCGATCCAAGCGTTCCGCTGGGGTGACTACGCCGTGTACCCGAACCGCACGTACACCTACACCCTCCACCCCGTGTACGGGGTGCCTGGCGCGCTCGACGTGCGGCCCGGCCCGAGCGTCACTGTTACCACCCACCCGCAAGACGCTGGCGAGCACATCGTCACCTTCAACCGCGCCGCCGCCGCCAGCCAAGCCTTCGCGCGCCGCTTCCCTGGCATGGCCGACGATTTGCGCGCGCGCAAGAAGAACGGTCAAGTCGCCGTGCTGCCCGCCGAAGCGCTCGCGTGGCTCAGTCGCGGCGCGCTCGAACAGATCGAGCGGTTCATCGACGCGGCCCTCGACGACACGTGGAGCCTCGACATCGCCATTTACGAGTACGAACTGCAACCCATCGTGCACGCCGTCGAACGCGCCCTGCGGCGTCGCGTGAACGTCCGCATCGTCTACCACGCCAAGAACGGCGACGACGCGACCACCGAGAACGAAGAGCATCTCACGCGCGTGCCAGACGGCGCGAAGCGGGGGCGCGTCACGTCCAGCATTCACCATCACAAGTTCATGGTGCGCGGCCGCATCATCGACGGGGTGCGCACACCGCACGCGGTCTTGTGCGGCAGCACGAACTTCACGGAGAACGGCGTGTACCGTCAAGCGAACGTCGTGCACGTCGCGCAGTCTCCGCAAATCGCTTGGTCGTACCAAGGCGTGTTCGACGTGCTGTTTTCCGGCGCTGACCCCAAAGCGACGCGCGCGTACATCGACGCGCACAACAAGCTGCCGGACGCGTGGGGTGAGTGCTTCGCGGGCTTTTCCCCCAGAAGGGGCGGCGCGGACCTCGACGCGTTCGCGCGCTTGATCGGGGAGGCGCGGCGGGATGTGCTGTTCTGCACGGCCTTCGACCTCGATCGGCGGATCGTCGCCGCCTTGTGGGGACAGAAGAACGACGACGTCCTGCGTCTTGGCGTGCAAAACCGTGCGCAAGACGTGCAAGACATCATCGGCACGAACCGCGACCGAGGCCGGCAGTTCGTCGCGACGGCCCTGCTGCCCGAAGGCCTCGAGCGGTTCTTTAAAGAAGACACGGCTGGGCAGGCGGGCAACATCCTCATTCACACGAAGTTGATCGTGCTCGACTTCACGAGCGATCAGCCAACGGTGATCAGCGGCAGCCACAACTTTTCGAAGAATGCCAGCGCGAACAACGACGAGAACTACCTGGTGTTGCGCGGCAACACGGACGTCGCAGACATGTACGGCTGCGAGTTGCTGCGCGTGTACGACCACTACCGCTTCCGCTACCTCATCAGTCAAGCTGCGAAGGCAGGGCCCGTTGCGCCCCGGACGTTAAAAGCGGACGATTCGTGGACGAACGAGTACTTCGGCGAGGACGCGCAACGCACCCTCGACCGACGACGCTTCGCGGGCAAGGAGGGCGTATGACGCCATCGGTGAATCCGACACTCGAGTGCAACCTCGTGTTGGAGGGCGGCGTGACGAGCGGCGTGGTGTACCCGTCGCTCGTCGAGGAACTCGCGCGCACGTACCGCCTTCGCTGCGTGGGCGGCACGTCGGCTGGCGCGATCGCCGCGAGCCTCGCGGCGGCTGCCGAACTCGGACGGCAAACAGGGCAAGGGGGCTTCGCGCGGTTGCTGAACGCCGCCGATTGGCTCGCGACATCCGAAGTGCAGGGTGGACCGTTGAATTTGCAGCGACTCTTTCAACCACAGGCAACAACAGCCGCGACCTTCGAGCTTCTTTCGAGGGCGAACGACGAGAACCGCGCGTGGACGCTTCCGCTTGAAGTGATGCGGCGTCAACCCCTCGCGGCCCTCGCGGGAAGCGTTCCCGGCGTGGCGTTGCTACGCTCGTCGTGGCGAACGCGCGACGTAGGCGGGCTGCTGTGGAGTTCGGGCGTGGCCCTCGCGGGCGGCGTACTGGGCGCGCTGCTTGCCAGGGCGAGCGACGCCAAGCGCGCCTTCGAAGATAACCACTTCGGGTTGTGTAACGGCTTCACGGGCGGGGTGCCGTCGAGCGTGCCGCCGCTTTCGGCGTGGCTGACCGACATGCTCGACAATGTTGCGGGCCGCGACGTGAACGGCGAACCGTTGACATTCCAAGACCTTCTTGGTGAGGGCGTGGACTTGCAGATGATCACGACATGCCTCGCGCACGGCCGACCGTACCGCCTGCCGTTCGCGCACAGCGACCGCTTTTACTTCAACGAGCGCGAGTTCCGCGCGTTGTTTCCAACGCGCGTCGTGAACTTCATGATGCGACACCCACGCCCTGTGAAGTCCGGCGATGTCGCGTCCGCGCGGCGCCGAGGGTTCTTCGCGGCGCGCGGCGTCTTCCCGCTGCCTTCCGCCGAGTTGCTGCCGGTGGTGGTCGCGGTGCGGCTCAGCTTGAGCTTCCCAGGGTTGATCAGCGCCGTACCGTTGTACGGCGCCGACTTCACGCAGACCGCCAGTCCGATGGGTGATCGCGAGCCGAAACGCGCGTACTTCTCAGACGGGGGGCTCACGAGCAACTTCCCAGTACACTTGTTCGACCCGCCGCTGCCGGAACGGCCGACGTTCGCGGTGAACTTAAGACCATACCCGGACGGTCGCCAGCCGCACGAGGACGAGGCGCAGAACGTGTGGATGCCCGAAGGCAACAACAAAGGTATCCAGCCGACGTGGACGACCGTCGAGGGCCTACCAGAATTCACGGTGAACCTCGTGGACACGGCGCGTAATTGGAACGACGGCGTGTACGTGCAAGCGCCAAGTTATCGCGACCGGATGGTGCACGTGTTCATGTCGAAACACGAAGGCGGCTTGAACCTCGGCATGACGGCTGAGACGGTGCGCAAGCTCATGGCGCGTGGTCGCGCGGCTGGAACGCTGGCGGTGCAGCGCTTCGAAGCGCAAGGAGGGTGGAATCGTCACCGCCGAGCGCGTCTCGTCACGTTAATGGCGGCGATCGAAGAGTTCGCGAGTGCTTTCCAAAAAGAGTATGACCGGGAACTCGAAGCAGACGCGCGGTCTTGGCTTGACGTCGCAGCAAGTGCCGACCTCGGATACCGCTTGTCGCAAAGTCAGCAGAAGACGCTGATGACGTTGATCAACACCCTCAAGGATGCAGCAATGAGTTCGGACACATCAGGAGGCACGCTGCAGGACAAGCGTACGCCGCGACCTCGATTGGCGTTAAAGCTTCGGCCTGAGGTGTAACGTCACGCGTCACGGTGGAGTGACGCCTTTGCCTGTTGTAGGAGGTTTGATGATAGTGAACCGATGGGGTTTCTTCGCGACGCTCGCGTTCGTTTTTTTATTCCGCTTCGTTCCAGACATCGAACTTGGTACGGGTATCGTGTTGCAATCGAATGACGAATCATCAATCGTACAAACGATCAATCAATTGGGAGGCCTCAAGTTTTTGTTCACCATGGTCATCAGCCTTATCGTCCTCGTCAGCTCGTTGTTCGTCGTTCTGTCCAAACGGTACCCTGCAGACGCTCAGAAGTGGGCGTTTGGTTCTCTGGGCACCGTGATCGGCTACTGGCTCGCGAAGTAACACATCGAAAAGAAGTGGGTTGCACTCGAAGTCAAAGTCGTCGAAGGTGTGACAACGACTTGATCGCGCGGCGTCGGTACGATCGTTCCCCTCGCGTTGATGCTCGCTCTTAGCCTCACCATCCACGATAGGAGGAATCATGCCGCTCACGCAGTACGGTGTGCTCGTCGGTCAACTCGATCACTTCGAACGAGACGCGCGCGAACAAGGGCAGTACGGACGGTACTTTCACGGGCACGTGTTCGTGCGCGCGCAAGGCGTCGTGCATCGCTGCGCCGTGGACGTCGCCACGCCGAACGGCGTCGGCGTGTACTACCGTCGGCCCGTCGGCTTGTCCCGCGCTCGATTTCAAGGGGTGCTGACCCTCGGTGAGGGCTTCCACCCTTTGCCGTCCACGCCCGTGTCGGGCGCGCTCGACTACCTTCGCAGCCCTTTTTTGCGCGCCAGTTCCTTTCAGGCACTTGTCCCGATCGGCTCGAACGGCACGCTTGCCGCAGGGGCCATCGAGCGGGCGCTCGCGCTGCTCGGCTTGCCCTTTAGCGCGTGGGTGCTGAGCAACGGTGACAACGCCCTCAACGCCATGGAAGCGACGGTCGCCGGCGCGGCGCGGGTGTTCGTGTTCGGCGAACGCTTCGCCAACCCAGGCGGTGCGCAAGGCGTGCATGACATTCACCAGAATCAAGGGGATCCAGCGGGTTCCAGATGGTGGGCGTCGAACGGCATTTGGCAAGATGGCGGGATCGTGGTGGAGCGCACGGATGGTCGCTTGAGCGCGTTCTTGTCTCGCTTCGCCACCCAAGCGACGCGTACGGACGATCAAGGCCACCCACGCTGAGTCAGTGATGCTGTCACGACGTCGAGGAGGACGACATGAGCTCAGCCAATTCATCGCTGCTGTTGACAAACGACCTTTGCTTGGGGCGAGAGCACGAGTCCCAGCGGCATTTCACGAAGGCGTTCGCACGGTCATGCTCGGTCCTGTTGGTCCTTGCAGGCTTCACGCTGCCATCCCAAGTGGGCGCGGCCACGCTCGTGTACGGCTCGGGCGGCGAACCCTTCAACCTCGAGGGCGGCAACGTCTCGGACGGCAACTCCGTCATCGTCCACCGCCAAATCTACGACTACCTCGTCGGGTTGAAGCCCGGCGGCGTCGACTTGGTGCCAGCGCTCGCCACCTCCTGGAATTCGAACAACGCCGCCACCGTGTGGACGTTCACCTTGCGCCGCGACGTGAAATTCCACGACGGTACGGCCGTGAACGCGGACGCGATCCTGTTCAACTTCAACCGCTGGTGGGATCCTAAGGACCAGTACGGCTTCCGCAATCAAGGGCGGACCTACGAGTCCTTCGGCGAGCAGTTCGGCGGCTTCAAGGGCGAAAGGAACAGCCTCGTGAAGAGCGCGGAGAAGGTCAACGACTACACCATCCGCTTCACCTTGACGCAAGCCGTGCCCGCCTTCCCGAACCTCCTGGCGCAAGGCTACTTCGGCATTGCCTCCCCGAAGGCCATTCGTGATCAAGGCGCCAAGTACGGCACGCCCGCCGGCGTCGCGGTCGGGTCGGGTCCGTTCAAGTTCGAAAGCTGGCGGGCCGGGGATCGTGTCGTCCTCAGCGCCAACAAGACGTACTGGGGCGCGAAGCCGAAGGTCGACGAACTCGTCTTCCGTTTCATCCGCGAACCCAGCGCGCGCCTCAACGAGCTCAAGGCGGGCACCATCGACTTCACCGTCGACCTCGCGCCGGACAACCTCGCGGCGGTTCGTGCGGACAAGAACCTTCGCGCGGTCCTCAAGCCCTCGTTCAACGTCGGCTTCCTGAGCCTCAACGTCCGCAACGAGAACCTCAAGAACGCCAAGGTGCGCGAAGCGATCTCCATGGCCATCAACCGCGATGCGCTCGTGAAATCCTTCTACGGGGAATTGGGGTCCACGAGCACCTCGTTGCTCCCCGAAGCGTTGTCTTGGGCGAACAGCAGCAAAGTCCCCGAGAAGTACCCGTTCGACCGCGAAAGGGCGAAGCGATTGCTTGCCGACGCGGGCTACCCGAACGGCTTCAGCCTCGACTTGTGGTACATGCCCGTCTCGCGCCCGTACTTCCCGATGCCCAAGCCCATCGCCGAAGCGATGGCCGCCGACCTCAGCGCCATCGGCATCAAGGTCAACCTCAAGACCAAGGACTGGGCGCAGTACCTCGTCGACCGCAACCAAGCGCCCGGCTTCGACATGTACATGATCGGCTGGACGGGCAACTACGGCGATCCCGACGACTTCTACAGCGCGTACTACGGCTCCGCGAACGCCACAGCGGACACGGGCTTCAACCCCACCAACATCGCGCAGCTTCTGGACCGCGCTCGTTTGGCGACCACGCAAGCCGACAAGGCCAAGCTGTACGCGCAAGTCCACGAGCGCACGTACGAAGCGTACGTGCGCCTCGTTTTGGTGCACTCGCGTCCGCTCGCCGCCGCCCGCACGTACGTCAAGGGCTGGGTGCCCTCGCTGCTCGGCAGCGAACCGTTCAACACCATCAGCGTCGAAGGCAAGCGCTAACGGCGACGCCGTATCAGGAGGTTCGTGTGAACACGCGCGTGTGGATGCTGCTGAGCTTGGCATGGTGGTCGAGTGCCACCGCCCTGGAAACGGTGCAAGTGTGCGTCATGGCGCCCTTGAGTGGCCCTCAAAGCCCCTCGGGTCGATCCGTGTGGCGCGGCGTACAAGTGGCGCTCGAAGAGCGACGGTCAGAGCTCAATCGAGTGGGACTTAGCGTGCGGTTGTGCAACTTCGACGATCAGGGGGACCCGGCAACAGGTGCGGCGAACGCACGCAGGTTGCTCGCGCAACGCACGATTGCCGTCATCGGGCCTCTGAGCTCGGGTGCCGCCTTGGTCGTGGCTCCCATCTTGCGATCGGCGAACGTGGCCATGCTGACTCCGACGGCCACCGCGGTGTCTTTGACGGGCCAAGGGTGGCGGCACGTGTTTCGGTGGGCGCCGCGAGACGACGTGATCGGCGTGGCGGGTGCGTTGTACTTGGCGAACGAAGTCAAGGCGCGCCGCGTACTGATCGTCGACGCCGATGGGGGCAGTGCGACGGCCGAGGCGGCCGAACGAACCCTGCGCTCCCGCGCGGTGGTCGTTCGACGTGCAAGTGTGGGCACCATCTTGTCGGAGTCGTTCGACGCGGTGTACGTGGCTGGAGATTTAAACGTGGCGGCGCAGGTAAAACGAACGTTGCAGGAGCGAGGGTCCAAGGCGACGATACTGCTGGACTGGTTGAATGACGCCGACCTTTTTAATACCTCGTTCGGGTCGAGTTTGGTCGGGACGCTGTTCATGTCTTGGGAGGTGCCACCGTCTGAGAACGCGCGGCTTCGCGCGCTCATGAGCAAACTCGGGAACGTCCCTTCGAAGGGCAAGGCGTTGGTGGGGTACGAAGCGGCCAACGCCATGATCTTCGCGTTAAGGGACGCGCGGCGATTGAATCCTCAAGGGACGTTGACGCCCGAGGAGGTGCGCTCCGCCTTGGCGAAAGTTCGCTTGACGACGTTGCTCAACGAGAACGTGTCATTCGACGCTCGTGGTGATCGCGCGTCCATCTCGATGTATGTGCGGCGGCTGGAAGCGAACGGGCAAGCGCCGGTCGTGTTCTCCTTACCAGCACCAACGACTCCCAGCCCTTGAAGTTCACGGGCTCGTCATCGAAAGTGACCGTACTCGCACGACATGTCTGCGCTCAAGCCATGATGACTGAAGTGTTTGAGCGAACGGACGCGGGAGGCTTCATGCGTCGAATGGTGTTGACCTTTGCGTTTCTCTCCTGGGGCTGCGTTGCAGCACAACCAACCACGCCCATTCCACCTCTTCCCCTTCCCCCGATTCCCATCCCAACGCTCCCCACCCCAACAATTCCACGAGCGCCATTGCCCGAGGTGACACTTCCAAGCAAACGTCCTGCAAGCATCGCCTTGGACGTGACGGTGACGGCGAACTCGCCGATCACAGCTGGGTGCGGTATGAACTTCATGCTGACGCCACGTGTTCCATATGCCATGTTCGGAAACGTAAGCATGCAAGTAGACGTCACGAACGCCACGCCGAGTGGAGGCAATCATTTGTGGTTGTGGCGCACGGCAAGCGGAACCGTGCGCATGGACTTACGCGGTCCCAACAATGTGCGCCTTGCGTTCGTTGGGAAGGTGATGTACGCGCAGGTGATGACGCGGACGTTCAGTTTGAGCAGGCCACGCTCCTTCGGTGTGGTGGCGAGCATCACGGCATTCGAGGGGCCTTGTTCACGTTTCGAGGAGCCACAAGGGGCAACGGTCGTTGTGTTGCATGGGTCATGTGAGCGCCCTGAGAACGTACGCGTGACAGTTCTCAATCGAAACTTCGAATCGTTTGTGGTGTTGCCTGACTGGGTCGTCGCGCAAGCCCTGCTGCCTCAAGGGCAGGCGAAATGCGACCTTCGGTAGTGCGCCTCCTGGAGACGACGCTCCCGCTTTTCCTTTGATCGTGCGGGTGTCCTTCTCACTTCGGGCGTGTACGTGCGCGACCCTTAGAACGACGCTTGGAAAACCAGGAGGTGCAGGAGCGTGAGCTTGACAGCATCGCAGACGTTGCACTCACGGTGCTGCTTGATGTAAGCGAAGGCGCGCGAGGCGTCCACACCTCTTGTGACCTCCTGCGCTCGGAGATTGAAGGTGAAGTCGTCTGAGATTCCGTCGTCTTTCTGATTGCGACTGTAACACGCTGTTGCGGTTCGGCGCCGTCCGGCATCATGTCGTTTACCAAGAGGCGAGTTCGTCTTTGAGGTCGTCGGCGGGCAGTTCTGCGTACCCTTTGCGCGTCGTGTCGACCGACGCGTGCCCGAGGTGCGCGGCGACCCGCGCGAAGTCACGCAACTGTTTCACAAGGCGCGTCCCGGCGTACTTACGGCCCGCGTGAAAGCCCCGGAACGTCACGCCCGCCGCGTTGAAGGCTTTTTCGACGTGGTGTCGCGCGCCCATCACCGTGCGGTAGCGAAACACGAACGAGCTGGGCGTGGTGCGTTTGCCGTCGGCATGCTCGGGGCCGCCCGAACCGTAGCGCGCGCGGTAGGCGCGCGTGGCGCGCGCGAGGCTGGTGCTCATGGTGACGACGCGGCCTTTGCGGCCTTTGCCGCTGCGGACATGCACGCGCCGCGCGCTTTCGTCGAGGTCGCGCCACTCCAAATCGAGCGCTTCGCGAATGCGCAGGCCCGCGTGCGCGACGAGGAACAACAAGAACTTGACGTGCGCGTCGGCGTGTTCGAGCACGTCGGCGAGGTCGTCGTCGCTGTACGGCGGACGTTTGAC